>JANNDB010000730.1:0-2902 GCA_031387285.1 Betaproteobacteria bacterium
CGGGCGCAAGACCCGGGACCAGCGCGCGAGCGCGGCAACAGTGACGGGGCGGACCCAAGGCGGAAGTTGCGGTCAGCCAGGTCGGCCTGGAGGCTTAGAACATCAGCTGGCCGGTTGCCAGGCCGGTCGAATTCCAGGGCAGCGCGCTGCTGGCTTCGGAGGGGCAGCTGAAATTTGGGGGCACCGCCACGGATCAGATGGCCAACGTCAAGCTCTCGCTGGCCGGTTTGCCGCTGGGGATCGCAGCGCCCTATCTCGCGCAGTTCCTGGAGCCGGCCTTGCGCGGCAAACTCAAGTCGGAACTGACGCTGGCGTGGAAGGCCCCCGATCTGCAGCTGTTGGTGGATTCGCTGGAACTCAGCGATGTGGCTTTGTCCGGGCGCGGTGCTGCGGCCAAGTCGGAACTCGCGTCGGTGCGTCGGATCAGCCTGGCGCAGACGCGTATCGATACCGCGCAAAACAGTGTCACGGTGGGCAAGCTCGGTATCGACCAGCCCAAGGTGAATGTGGTGCGCTCAGCAGACAAGCGCTGGATGTTCGAGGATTGGCTCAAGACCGCCCCGGTTGCTGCCGGGGCGCCGACGCCGGCCAGCCCGAGGCCCGCTGCCCCTGCATCGACCAAGCCGCGGCCCTGGTCGGTCGTGGTCACTGAAATGGCGCTGGACGGTGGCGCGATCGGCTTCGAGGACAAGGCGCCGGTCAAGCCCGTGGCGTTCGAGCTCTCGGCGCTCAAGCTGCTGGTAAGGGATGCGCGGCTCGAAGGCGACAAACCCATGCCTGTGCAGTTGTCGGCGCGTTTGCGCAGTGCGCGCGCCGAGCCCGCGCAGATCGACTACCGCGGTACGCTCCAGCGCGAGCCCCTCGTGGCCCAAGGCAGCGTGGCGCTGACGCAGCTTCCCTTGCACCTGTTCGAGCCCTATTTTGGCGCCGGCCTCAATGTCGAGCTGTTGCGGGCGGACGCCAGCTTCAAGGGCGACGTGCGTTATGCCGATGGTGCTGCCGGCCCGACGGTCAAACTGGGCGGCGACACCGTGCTGGAGGAGTTCCGCGCCAACACACTGGGTGGCGGCGATGGCACCCTGCAGCTGGCAGAGGAGTTGCTGGCCTGGAAATCGCTCAGCCTGCGCGGCGTCGACTTGGCGCTGGCCCCCGGCGCCGCCACGGTGGTGTCAGTCAAGGAAACGGCCCTGAGCGACTTTTTCGCGCGCATCATCGTTTATCCGGACGGACGCATCAACCTGCAAAACATCGTCAAGTCCGCGTCTTCCGATGGTCCGGCCGGTCCTGCGGGAGCCGCCAGCGCGGCGCCAGGGCAGCCCGTTGTCGCCAGTGGCCCGGAACCGGTGATCAACGTGGGCCCGGTCAGCCTGATCAACGGCAAGGTGTTTTTCTCCGACCGCTTTGTCAAACCCAATTACTCGGCCAATCTCAGCGAGCTGACCGGCAAGCTTGGTTCCTTTTCATCGCAGGCGCCGCTGGGCCCCCCGCAACTGGCGGATGTTGAACTGCGCGGACGCGCGGAAGGTACGGCGTCCCTCGAAATCCTGGGCAAGGTCAATCCGCTGGCAAAACCGCTGGCGCTGGATATCAAGGGCATCGTGCGGGATCTGGAGCTGGCGCCGTTGTCGCCGTATTCGGTGAAGTACGCCGGTCACGGCATCGAGCGTGGCAAGCTCAGTGTGGATGTGGCGTACCTCGTGCTGCCGGACGGCCAGCTGACCGCCAGCAACAAGCTGGTGCTCAATCAGCTGAGCTTTGGCGACAAGGTGGACGGCGCGCCGGCCAGCCTGCCGGTGAAGCTGGCGGTGGCGCTGCTCGCCGACCGCAATGGCGTGATCGACATCAACCTGCCCATCAGCGGTTCGTTGAACGACCCGCAATTCAGCCTGGGACCGATCATTTTCAAGGTCATTGTGAATCTTGTCGTGAAAGCCATCACGGCGCCGTTCAGCCTGCTGGCCAGCGCATTTGGTGGTGGTGGCGACGAGTTGAGCACGGTTGCGTTTGGCCCCGGCTCCGCGACCCTGCAACCCGATGCGCGGGCCGGGCTCGACAAGGTGGCCAAGGCGCTGGCGGAGCGCCCTGCGCTCAAGATGACCGTGGTTGGCACTGCCAGCCTGGAGGTCGAGCGCGAGGGCTTCAAGCAGGAGCGCCTGCGTGCCCTGTTGCAGACGGAAAAGCGCCGTGCGCTGGTCAGTTCCGGCAATGCCGCCGCGACCGCCGAGGCCGCCGGCCCCGTGACCTTCAGCGACGCCGAGAAACCGGCCTTGCTCAAGGAGGTGTACAAACGCGCCGACATTGCCAAACCACGCAACGTGGTCGGCGTGGCCAAGGAGATCACCGAGGCCGAGATTGAAGCCCTTCTGCTTGCCAATATCAACGTGACGGAAGATGCCATGCGCGAACTCGCGCTGCAGCGTGGGGTTGCTGTCAAGGATTACCTGGCCAGTCGCCAGCTGCCGGTCGAGCGCCTCTTTCTGGGCGCCGTCAAACCCGTGGTGAGCGATGCCAAGTGGACGCCGCGGGCCGAGTTGAACCTGGCTGACAAGTAGCACGACGCGCGCAAATAGTCCGGGCGGGCGGCTGGATGGGCCGTTTCGCGGCGAAAATACGCCGCTACCTGAACCAAGCCCGCCCTGACGATGAACGCACCTCGCAAGAACAATGACCTGCACCAACTCGACGAGTTGACCGCGGGTGCCTTCCTCGCGCCGACTTCCGGCGAGCGGACTACCCGGGTCCGTGCCTGGCTCAGTACCGATCCGTCGCCGGAGCAGCTGCAGGAGGTGTTTCGCGAACTCAGCGCGCGTGACACGGGCGCGGCGCGCCCGGTGCGCGAGCGGCTCGATGAAATCCGCCGTGCCAAGGGCCAGGAGACGCTGGGTGCCGAATGGGCGGCTCG
>JANNDB010000761.1:0-9922 GCA_031387285.1 Betaproteobacteria bacterium
AAATGGCGATGTACCTGCGAGAACGTCATCTCTGCCGTATCCGGTGGCGCATCCTGCAACACAACCAGCATGCCCACGTGCCTGGAGAGCAGGTCTTCCACCGTGTCGGCCACCGCGGAATGGAAGGAGTTCAGCCGACCCAGGTAGGGCCCCACATCAGCCAGTTCCTCAGCCAAGTCCCCAGTAAAAAGGCATTCCAGTTCCGAGAATATTTGCTTGGGAATACCCGCCTCTCCACTTTCAATGCCCGCGCAGTCGATCAGCAGATAAGGCAAGGGCTTGCCTGCTTGCTGCAGGCCCGACCAGATGTCAGCAAACGATGCCATGGGGTTGCGCCGTGGTTTTGAAGGGGGTCAACTGTTGCAGATTTCGCAAAACGGCGTAGACGACGCGCGGGCCGCTTTCAGAGCAGCGGCTTTTTGGGTGATCGGCTTGTCGGTCCCGCCTTTGGAGTCTGCCGCCTTGGCCGCATTTTTGGGCGCCTTGGGGGATGCCCCGCTGCCGCTGCCCGCCGACCCGCCGGAGTTGACCATCACCATGGTGCCTTTGATAAAAACGCCACCGGGGTTGATGTCGATGAAGTTGCCGCCGACCTTGAGAGAAATTTGCGTGCCGGATTCGAGCACCAATGTCATTCCGGCCTTGAGGTGAATCTCCTGCCCGGCATCCACGGCCATGCGGGTGCCCATCTTGCCCTGCCAGTCCTGCGCCACCTTGAGGTGCACGCCACCACCTACCTTGGTGATATCGTCCCCGGTAATGTCGGTGTGCACGTCGGCCTCCAGTTTGGCCAATGCGTCTTTCACGACGTTCAGGTGGCTTTCGTCGCCCACGTACTCGGTGCGCTTTTTCCTGGTGTAGAGATTTTGGTCCTTCTCCGCATGTATGTAGACTTCCTCGCTGCCCTTCTTGTCTTCAAAACGCAGCTCATTGAAATTTGACGCACCACCACCCTTGCTGCTGCGGCTTTTCAGGCCCCAGCGCGTCTTCTCAGCAGGCAGGTTGTAGGGTGGTTTGTTGTCGCCGTTGAAAACGCTGCCCATCACAATGGGCAGGTCGGGGTCTCCCTCCAGGAACTCCACCACCACTTCCTGCCCCACGCGGGGTAGCGCCAGCGCGCCATAACCGTTGCCGGCCCAGGACTGGGCCACGCGGATCCAGCAACTGCTCTGCTCGTTTGCCGTGCCGTAGCGGTCCCAGCGAAACTGCACCTTGATGCGGGCGTGTTCGTCGGTGTATATCTCTTCACCGGAAGGGCCCACCACCACGGCAGTCTGCGGGCCCTGCACCAGCGGCTTGGGCGTGATGCGCGGCGGGCGGTACTGCTGCTTCAACGGGATGGCACTGATGCTGCTGCTAAAGCTGAAGCCGCCTCCCCCGCTGGAGTCGGCGTTGCCGGTGGCGGTGTAGGTGGCACCGACGATCAGATTCTTGTCGTTGAAGCTGGCTACCGGGTGGCGCGCCAGCTTGAAAATACAGCCCGGCTGGAAGCCCCGCACATTGCCCCCGCCGTTGAAAGTCTGGTACTCGGTGTGCAACTCGTCAAGACGCACGCGCGCATAAAAGTTGCCGTCGGCAGGTACCGTGTATTCCGCCGGCCAGTCGTAAAACTCAAACTTCCCAAAGGGGTGTTGCACGGCCTTCTCGGCAAAGGTTTCCAGGCTGGTGCGCGGCTTGAGCGGGTCGTAGTCGTTTACCGTGTAGCGCCCAGGTTGAATTTCGTGCTGGCTGTGCCAGTTGCTGATGATCTCCGCGCCAGGGCGGTCTTCCAGGTCGAAGCGGATTTCGTCATAACCCGGGTAGGGCTGGTGCACGCTGCTGTTGTTGACCAGCGTCACGGTGTGTTTGCCGTTGTCGTGCTCCACAAAGTAATAGATGCCTTCCTGCTCCATCAGGCGGCTTACAAAGTTGAAATCTGTCTCGCGGTACTGGCAGCAGTAGTCCCATTTGGGGAATGCGCCCGAGGTCTTGTTCTGGAAGCTGGCCAGGCCACCGATGCCCTTGAAGACGTCTTCGATGACCTGCGGCACCGTCTTGTTCTGGAAGATGCGGCTGTTCGACTGCCGGGTCAGAAACCACAACCAGGGGTTGACTGTGGCCTCGTAAACATAGGCCTTGGTTTCCGGGGCGCCGTCAATTGCATCGCGAATTTCGGTCACACCGGCCCAGCGTGTCACGTAGCCGTTGAAGTAGCGCGCCTTGCCGCCGGCCATCTCCACCCGCACTGTCACGTTCTGGCCAAGCATTTTGTCGGCCGCAATGTCAGCGCGCTTGCTCTTGAGCCTGAGCGTGAACTGGCTCAGCCGGGACAGGTGTTCGTGGCCCGAGAATTCGATGAGCAGGAAGACACCAATCCCAAGTGGGGTGGCAATATCAAGCGAACGTGCCATGGCTAGACCAAAGAAGTTGAAAACGGATGCTGCTCATTCGTGCAAGTGTCCATATTTGCGCAAAAGTTGACAAGGCCTATATTCAGCGGCAATCAAAGAACATCATAAGTCCGCTGCGCATCGCCGAATTTATTGTTGCCAAGCACAGGCACCATGGTCAAGCCAAGATCTCCTGCATCGGTTTCTTCATATCGAACACCCAGCCAAGACGACCAACCGAGCAACAGGCCCTGATTCCCCAGCCAGCTGATTGGCACTTGTTGCGCTTCCAAGATGGGCACCAGCTCCCAGTCGAATTCGGGACCGACATACAAGGACACCAGATCAGCCAGCTCCAAGTAGGCCTCCCCATTGGGCAGGAACTGGCGATAACGTCGCAAAGGCAGCGGGCCGATCAGAATGCGAAACCGTGTGGCGCAATCCCAAACCCGTGCACCGGCCACCGCGTCGTGGCCCAGCACATTGAATTGCTGACCAACCCGGGTGCACTGGTCGGCGGGAATGTCGAGCCAGCGTGCCACAAACTCCTCCAGCCGAACCGGAGCGTCAAAGTAGCGGGACAACAGTGAAGCCAAGGGCTGCGGATTGCGAACGCGCCGGGTGAACGCGGCGGCGAAGGCCATCTTGAAGCCGGGCTCGATGCGATCCCGCTTGTCCATATCCCCATGCGCAATGCCGGCAAGGGCGCGCAAGCGATCACCCAGCGGATGTGCTTCATTGGGGCGGTCGGCACTGACGGTTGCCTGCGTATCGCTCCAGGCCCTGAACAGCAGCGCCAGCTGCCTGCGCTGGATGACGTTGATCCAGGCCAGAAAGCTCTCATCACGCAAGGCGCGGTAAGGGCCGTGTGCCAGTTCCCACGCATGTTCGGTCCACACATAGGGCAGTGCCCCGTTGGGGCCCAGCAAGCCAACTGCGGCCTCCACGATGCGTGGAGCAAAACCCTGGTCTTGCGTGGACACCACACCCACTTCGGTCACTTCGGTGCGCGCAAACTCAAGGAAAAGGGCCTGGTCAATTCGCACCACATCTTCTTCAGCCAAGCGCGAGTACCCCAACCTCGCCTTGCCAGGCTGTATGGCCTGGAGCATGCGCAGCGCACCAAAGAAACTCACTTTTTGGTCTGGGTCGCTCAATACATGCAGCGCATCACCAAGGCTCCAGCGTACCGCAGGCAATACCGCCAAATTCTGGCGATCCTCTATGCCGGCGTCAAAGGCGCGCGCTATCGCCGGCGCGTCCGGGCGCGCCATCAAAAGCCGGAGCAGTTTCAGAAACTCGGGCGGCGCCCGAAACGAGTCTGCCATTTCAGGGATTCGGCACGGTCGGACAACTCAAGGTGCGTTTCCACAAACGAGTTGATCGAGACATGTGCCGCCAGGTAGTTTTCAATGACCGAGGCCAGCAGGAATGGGGAGCCACCATCAAAGGCGCGGTCGCTCATGCTCAGATACACCGCCACGCCCCGGCCGAAAGCCAATGGCCCGCCGCCGGGAACGCGGCGGGTTATCTGTTCGGACTTGACGGCGTTGAGCCCCTCGGACTGGCGCAAAAGGAAGTGGCCTGGCACCGTCGCATAAATCCCGAGCATGGCCCGCAGCACTTCGGCCCCGCGGGCGGACCCGGTGTCCGCCAGCGACAGATGGTTGACATAGAGGTGGCTCAGGGCGATCCACGGGTCGAAGCCGTCCACCGGCGACGACAGCGGCAGCGAAGGCCCGGCCACACACTCGATGCTCTCGATGGGCACCGAGTCAAGCGATTCATATCGGGCCTCCGAAAACTGCGCCCGCAAATACAGTGGCATGTCCCGGTTGGAACACAGGGCCCGGATCGACAGGTATTGCAGGTCTTTGCCAAACGGGGGCGTGCCCGGCTCGCTGAGCGCAATGTAGGCCTCCGTCCCGGGGTAGGTGACCGACCGGCCAACAGTTTCAGATTGCGTAAGCAGACGCCTTTCACGACGTATGGTGTAGTAGCTAAGGCTGGACAACTTGCCGGCGGATATTGCCTCGTAAACCGGGCTGAATGTTCTTTCAGTGCCGGGGCCGCCGCCCACGACATCAAGCACGTGGATGACCTCGTAGTCCTTGGGGCGCATACGGTCCCCAAATAGCTGGTATTCCGTGAGGCCGGGGGAAATATCCACGCGATCAAGCTGGCGCTCGCGCATATTTACAGCCGGCACACAAAACAGACTCAAGCTCTCCTTCTTGACGACGCGTTCAAGCTTGTCGAACGCCCCCGAGAAAAAGAAATGCAGGTACAACTTGCGTCCCCTGACGCCTTGAAGTGCGGCGCGCAGCCCAGACACTTCGATAAACCTGAATTTGTCCGGAAGGGCCGCATATTCCTTGAGCACACGAAAGCCGGCGTGGCCCCGCACAGGCATCTGGAACAGCGCTTCGTTTTCATCAAAACCGATTTGTTTGACCTTGCTTCTGGGCAACCACGCAACCGACTTGCGCGGCGAAGGCTCGGTGGATACGCCGACTGTCAGGCACCGACCGCCGAGCAACTCCATCAGTTGGCTGCCATAGGCGTCGCTCCCGGTGACATAGATCGGCAATCGACCGAGCGGAAGCTCACTCAGATCAGCGTCACCCAGAACCTCCAGCTCGAGCCGGAGGCTGGATGCCGGACGCTCATTCAATCGCAGTTCGGGAAACGACTCCGGACGGCCAGCCACATACTGCACAGAACTTATTTTCAGCGGAAGCAATTGCAGATCGCGTGAAGTTACAAAGTCACAACGAATGTCCGCATTGCCGCGAATGGTGCCTCGTATGCCAGAGCCTCTGGGGTAAATTACACCTGAGGCGAGATTGCTGTCGGCCATATCCGGCTGAAGGCGCAGCACGCAGGCTGATGGAGATGGTGCCAACCAGCCCGGAAACAGAACTTCGAGAAGTTGCTGCGTGAAGACGGGGTATTGGGTGTCGAGCTTGAGCCGTACCCGCGCCGCAAGGTAAGCAACGCCTTCCAGCAAGCGCTCCACATACGGGTCTTCGACCCTCTTTTCGTCCAGCGCAAGGCGGCCGGCACGGTCTGGATATTCACGCGCGAATTCCGTAGCCTCGCCCCGCAGGTGCAACAGCTCTTCGTTATAGAACTCAATGATGCGCGGATCCATACTACTGGCCCTGATCAGCCCGTAACCCTGGCCTGCCCGCTTTCCATGTCAAGTTCGGTCTGGACCACAAACTCAAGAGGATGGGGGTCCGCACGCAACAAGCCACGAACCAGGAAACGCATCTTGTTGAAGCGATGGCGCCCCGAGGCATCGGCGACCGTGACTTCCAGTGCGTGGTGATCCAGGCGCGTTTCAAAGGCAATGATTCTCTCCCGGATGCTCCATGCGATGTCATCCGGATTCATAGAGGACTGCGGCCGCCCTGAATACGGCGGAATACCAAAGCACAACACGGATTTGCTGACGGCGTCGGGTGGAACCGATCCAGCCAGCGAGGCAGGCGACTCAGTGTTCAGAAGCCATTCAAGATTACGAATCACGTCCCGGCGCACGTCTTGCCAAGTATTCAATGATCCCTTGACCTTGGAACCACCAGAAACGTCAGACGACCACCGCTCAAGCAGGCACGGAAGAAAAATCGTCATCTAGATGCCTGAGCATCAAATTTCACATGGCGCACGTCGAGGTATCCATACGAGTTTTCATTGGTCATGAAACACTTCTGGCCATACCCCAGATACAGGTCTGCGCCAAGGGGCTCCCATTCGGTAATGCGTGAAAGAGATTCATCGCTGGTGCGCGGGCGCGGATATCGCACAGGGATGAAGCCTTCAACCGGGCTTTCACCGTCTACCTCCACCAAGGCGTGTTGCCACAAACGGTCCCGTATCTCGGTGGGGGCGCGCGTTACAACCGAGCGAAGCATCTGCCATGGCACCCAAAAATAGCGACCCTGAACCATCAATTCCAGGCAGGGCCCAAGCCGCGCATCACCATCGCACAGCCATTCGAAGCGCTCTTTATCCATCTTGCCTGGGCACGCATCCACCGCGTCCCGTACCTCGGACAGCAGCGGTACTGCAGCCTGCGTATCGCCGCTGGCAACAGCGCGTAATGCAGTCACCAGTTTGGGAAACCAGTCCGGAGGGGTGCCAAGGCAGGTTGGGGCCAACACCCCGTCAAACACCTTGCCGCGCTGGTCTTCAGCCAGCAACAGCCCGTGACAGGCCTGCACCTCCAGCGCCCAGGAACTGTCGAGCTGGAGCATGAGATCGAGTTGCTTGCGCGCTCGGTCATGTTCACCGCGCGCCGCAAATATTTGCCACAAGGCGCTGCGGGCCGCAAAGTCGGTTGGTGCCTTTTGGGCCCGACTCCTGGCATCTTCGAATAGTTGGTCAAGAGAGGCGACCTGCATGGGCTATCCTGAAACATGCCGTGTCGTCCCAATTGGTCAGGGCGACACAGCCCACCCTGCCTGGAAAAACCCGGCAACATGGACTGAACAACTCGCCCGGCACCTGCCGGGCATACTTCACTTGGGTGGAGCGTCAGGCTGTCTTCTTGTTTTTCTGAACACTATACCCAGCCACAACCGGACCGCCTTTTTTAGCGCCCTTGTTGTCCTGCTCCTGAAATTCAACCTTGTATTCGGCAAACGCCAGGCTGATGGACTCAGACGGCGTATCAGAACCATTGCTGCCTGACGGCGCAACCGAGGAGACAATGACGTCTGTCAAGGTCAGTTTGAAGTAGTCCACGGCAGATTCACCGCCAGCTTTGCGGCATGTCAGAACGGCGTCCTTGATGTGCGCACCGGTGCAGCAGGCTGCCATCAATTTGGGAGTTGCCTTGTCGACCAAGTGCGTGAAGTGGAGGTCGCCCATATTGACCTTTCCAGCTCCGCCTCCGCTGGCCGACCCGAAAGATGTGACCTGGCTCATGCTCCAGGAAAAACTCTCCACCTGAATCTGGCCTGCAAAGCCCTCAATCTCAGACTGGCCGGGAATGGTATCGATCTTGATATGAATGTCAACTGCCATACTTCTCTCCTTGAGTTAATGTAAAAAACTAAAAAGCGGTTGCATCATGCCGCACGTTGCGAGGGCAACTCTGAAACCAATCGAAGCGATATGTTCAGCCCTTCAAGCTGGTAATGGGGCCGCAGGAAGAACTGCGCGTTGTAGTAGCCAGGGTTTTGCTTGTTTTCCGTTACCACGACCTCGGCGCCTGCCAGGGGGTGCGTTGCCTTGACGACATCCGTAGACCCTTCCGGGTCCCCATCCACATAGTTCAAAATCCAGTCCTGCAAGAAGCGCTGCATACTCGCCGCGCTCGCAAAGCCACCTACCTTGTCGCGAACTATGCACTTCAGGTAGTGCGCAAAGCGGCTTGTTGCAAACAGGTACGGCAGGCGTGCACCGAGATTGGCATTGGCAGTCGCCGCCGCGTCCTCGAACTGCGGAGGCTGGTGAACCGACTGGGCCCCAATAAAAGCCGCGGAGTCCGAGTTCTTGCGGTGAACCAGAGGCATCAGGCCGTTCTTCGCCAACTCCGCTTCACGCCGATCGGTAATCGCAATCTCGGTCGGGCATTTGATGTCCACACCGCCATCATCGGTAGAAAAAGTATGCGTGGGCAAGCCGTCCACCGCGCCACCCGACTCCACGCCGCGAATGGAGGTGCACCACCCGTACAACTTGAACGATTTGGTGATATTGGCCGCCATGGCGTAACAGGAATTCGCCCACGTGTACTGCTCGTGTTTCCCGCCCGATACCCCTTCTTCGTAGGCCAACCCTTCACTGGGGTTTGTATTGGCGCCGTAGGGTAGACGCGCCAGGAAACGCGGCATCGCCATGCCCACATACTTTGAGTCTTCCGAGGCGCGGAAGGAGCGCCAGCCTGCGTACTCGGGGGTCTGGAAAATCTTGGTCAGGTCGCGCGGATTGCTCAGCTCCTGCCACGACTCCATCTGGAACAATGACGCTTTCGGCGAAGTAATAAACGGGGCATGCGATGCTGATGCAATCTGCGCCAGCCCCTTCAGTACCTGGATGTCAGGCGCACTCTGGTCGAACTGGTAGTCACCGACAAGGCACCCGTATGGATGGCCACCCAGCTGTCCATACTCCGACTCGTAGATCTGCTTGAATAGCGGAGACTGGTCCCACGCGACTCCCCGGAACTTGCCAAACATCTTCTCAAGATCTTTCTTGGCTATGTTCATCACCCGAATTTTCAGCGTCTCGTCCGTTTCAGTGTTCGATACCAAAAAATGAAGCCCGCGCCATGCACCCTCCATTTGCTGGAAATCCGGGTGGTGAAGAATCTTGTCGAGCTGCTTGCCAAGCTTGGCATCGATTGCGGCGATGATCGCCTCGATCGATTGCACAACATCGCCCTTGACCAGATTCGTGTCAGCCAGCGCCTGCTGTGCCAGTGTCTGAACGGCCTGCTCTACGGCCGCTCCGGCGCTATCGGTACGTGGTTTGAACTCCTTCTTCAAAAGGCTGGCAAGATCGCCTTCCTCCTCCATCTGCACACCAGCTAAGGAGCTGCTCAGGGCCTGCGTAGACATCTCTATTTCCTTATGAATATTTAAGCGTTAAAGCACGGACAGCAGAGCCATCACTCGGCGGCATCCTTGTTGGGAACCTGCGCAATAGTCTTCAGCAATTCCGGATCTTTCATGACCTTGGCCAGCAATTCTTCGGCACCACTCTTGCCATCCATGTAGGTGAGCAATGCTGAGAGCTGGTTGCGAGCGTCCGCAAGTTTTTTGAGCGAGTCGACCTTCGACGCCACTTTGGCTGGACTGAAATCGTCCATGCTTTCGAAATCGATCGAGACCGGCAAGTTGCCCTCTCCGGTCAGAGTATTTTCAACCTGAAAAGCGACCTTGGGCTTGATGGCAGCCATGCGGTTGTCGAAATTGTCAATGTCGACCTCCATGAACTTGCGGTCCGCCACAGCCCTCTTGGCTTCCTCGCTCTCACTCTTTCCCGCCAGATCAGACATCACGCCGACAATGAATGGAAGATTCACCTTCTTCTGTGCGCCCCCGGTTTCAAGGTCGTATTCAATTTGTACGCGCGGTGCCCGATTGCGGGCAATGAATTTCTGACTGCTACTCATGGCTACTCCATCTGTTTGACAAATTAACGGGGGTCACTGTTCTGGCTCGCGATGCCCGGTGATACGTTCAATTTCAGAAAGCGCATCCGGCGCCATATCGCGCATGATCACAAAGAAATCCTTGGCTCCCAGCAGACGCTCGGCTCGCCTCAGAAAAAATGGTGCTGGGTGTCCAGGCTCAGTGGCTTCAAGAAATTTACAAATCTCCAAGATCATTCTCCGCGCATCTTCTCTGGAGTGCAATGCCCCACCCGACTGTATTCGACTTGCAGCTGCAAATGCACCAGTATTGCGAGCTTCACCCGAGCCTGCAGCGACAGCCGCAGCTGGAGACGGCGCCAGCCCACCAACAACATCACCCAGCACCTTCTTTACCCGACTCAACAACTCGACGATCTTGTCTCCACCCTGCACGGAGCCCGCA
>JANNDB010000863.1:0-1583 GCA_031387285.1 Betaproteobacteria bacterium
CTTCGAGGTAGGTCACATCACGGTCCACTAGCCGTCGGCGGAATTCCCAGACGAGGCGGCTTTTTCCCATGCCGGGCTCACTCACGATGCCGATGGCGCGGCCGCGACCTTCCGTGGCTTCGGTCAGCGCATCCATTAACTCTTCGACCTCACGCTCGCGCCCAACGAAGCGGCTCAGCTGACGCCTACCTAGGACCTCTTGCGATGCTGCAGAAGTACGCATGCCGATTACCCGATGTACTTCAAGCGGCAACACCTTGCCTTTGATCTGCACTGGTCCGAGCGCAGAAGTTTCTATCGAAGCGCTGGTGGCCTCGTAAGTCGAATGCCCAATCAACATCTCGCCCGGAGTAGCCATGGCTTGCAACCTTGCTGCCACATTCGTGGTGTCGCCAACCGCCGTGTAATCCATGCGCAGGTTGTCGCCGATCTTGCCCACCACGACCAGGCCGGTATTGATGCCGATGCGCACCTCGAAAGGCAGGCCTGAGCTGCGCGGCACGTCCTGGAAGAGTTCCGCCAGTCGAGCGCGTATCGCAACGCCAGCCAGGATGGCGTGCTGCTCGTGACGCTCCAACGCCAGCGGGGCACCAAACAGCGCCATGAATCCATCACCGAGGAACTGGTTCACCGATCCTTCATAGCGGTGGACGGCTTCCAGCGCGTGATCAAAGAAGCGATTGAGCAATTCATACATACGCTCCTCGCCGAGTCGCTCTGCAAGCGGCGTGGAATTGGCTATATCGCAAAACAGCACCGAAACCCGCTTGTGCTCGCCTTCGAGCGCACTACGCGCAGTAAGGATTCGTTCGGCGAGGTGCGGCGGCGTGTAGCTGACTGGGGACGTGAAGCGAGCCGGCGCTTGTGGTCGCTCGGGCACGCGCGCGCCGCAGGCATGGCAGAACCGGCTGCCGGGCCCGAGCGCAACCCCACACGCAGCGCACATTGAGTTCATGCGGCAGCCATGCGTGGACGGGGCAACAACGGTACGGCGGGCACGCCCGGAGTATCACACCATGCCGTGATTTTGTGGCCCGAAATCGGCTTGGGCGCGCGTCACCACCTCCCCCTCCGCCACGATCGCCTCCCCCAAAAAATCCAGAAACCTGCGCACTGTCGGTATCAACCCCCGCCGTGACGGAAACACCGCATGGAATATGCCCTGTGGCAGTGCCCACTCCGGCAACACGGCCACCAGCCGTCCGTCGTGTATCTCCTGGCTGCACATGTAGTCGGGCAAGGCACACATGCCAACGCCGCGCAGGGCGGCAAACTTCAAGGTGAGCAGGTCGTCGGCCACATAGCGTGGCTGACTCTCGAATTGCGCGGTCGCCCCGTTCGGCCCGGTCAGCTGCCAGCTTGCCTTGCCGTCCACCCCCGACATGCTGAGAGTGTCCAGCTGCGCCAGTTCAGCCACTGTCGCGGGATAACCCTGGCGCGCCAGCTGCGCCGGGCTGGCCACGAACCGGGTGCGCGTCAGTCCGAATCGTTTCACTACCAGGCTGCCGCTGGCCTCAAGGGTGGGGCGAACGCGAAAGGCCACGTCAAACCCCTCCTCCACGAGATCGACCACGCGGTTGCTC
>JANNDB010000873.1:0-8739 GCA_031387285.1 Betaproteobacteria bacterium
ATGGCTCGGTGCGTGGCTGGCAGAAGCAGTCCCTGCACGCCGGCAAGAACTTTGCGCGTTCCGGCGGCTGCGGCCCCTGGATCGTCACGGCCGACGAAGTCGGGGATCTCGGCAAGCTGTCCCTGACCACGCGTGTCAACGGCGAGCTGCGGCAACAGACCGACGTGAGCCATATGATCTTTCAGCCCGACGCGTTGATCGCCTACATCTCGCACTTCACGCCGCTGCATCCGGGCGATCTCATCGCCACCGGCACACCGGAGGGCGCAGGTGGCAGCTTCTCGCCGCCCAGGTTTCTCAGGGCTGGCGATCACATCGAGATCTCTGTTTCCGGGGTGGGGGCCTTGCGCAATCGGGTTGATTCCTGATGTGGCCAAAGCTGGACTTTCACGCCTGTCCAAGGGTCGAAAAGGTCCGCCCCGCAGCCTGCGGCGCGCGCTTACTGGAGCAGACAATGCATGACACACAGACTTGCGGCGAGGCCCTGATGCAGCTGCTTGCAGAGTACGGCGTGGACACCGTGTTCGGCATGCCCGGCACCCAAACGCTGGAGTTGTACCGCGGCATCGCCCGCGCCGGCATGCGCCATGTGTTGTGCCGCAACGAGCAGGGCGCCAGCCTGATGGCTGACGGGTATGCGCGCAGTAGCGGCAAACCCGGCGTATGCACCATCGTCACCGGGCCGGGCGTGACCAATGCCGCCACCGGCATGGCCCAGGCGTACTGCGATTCCCAACCCATGCTGGTGCTGTCCGGCGGCGGCTCCACACGCTCGCTCGGCAAGGGCTGGGGCACGGTGCACGAGCTCGACGACCAGCGCGCGGTGACCGCCAGTTTCACCGCCTTAAGCGCGATGGTGCAACAGCCCGGCGACCTGCCGGAGCTTGTCGCGCGCGCGTTCGCGGTGTTTCGCGGCAGCCGGCCCCGGCCGGTCCACCTGTCGCTGCCCTGGGACGTGGCGCCCCGGCCTGCGGGTAGTGGTTGGGCCGTGCGGCGAGCGCCATCCCGGTCGCAGCCGGACCCGGGGGCGATCATGGAGGCGGCGCAGTTGCTGGCGCGCGCGCAGGCCGGTGCTGCTGCTCGGCGGCGGCGCGCTGGGCACGGGGGACAGCGCACGGGCCATTGCACAGCGTATCGGTGCCGTCGTGCTGACCAGCAACGCCGGCAAGGGCATCGTGCCAGAGTCCCATCCGCTTGCGCTGGGTTGCAGCATGCTGCAAAAGGCCAGCCAGAAGGCGCTGGCGCAGGCCGATGCCGTGCTTCTGGTCGGATGTCAGGTGGCCGAGGGCGACCACTTCCTGCCGCGGCTGGATATCGCCGGCTCCATCGTGCGCATCGACGTCGACCCCAGGGAGCTGGTCGCCCAGTACGGCGCGGCGGTGGCCATCCAGTCGGATGCACGCCCCGCCATGGCCACGCTGGACCGTGCGCTGGCGCAGTACCAGGGCCGCTTGGCACGTGCCGATGGGGAAACCTGGGCGCGGGAGATCCGTGAGCGCAATGCCGCGGCCATGACGGTCGCCGAACGGCAGCATGCGCGTGTCTGGCAGGTACTGCGCCAGGCACTGCCCGCCGACGCGCTGGTGGTGGGTGACATGTCGCAGATCGTCTATTCCGGTTCGTTCGCGTTTCCGGTGGAGCAGGAGAATTGCTGGATCTACTCCGGCACCTACTGCGCGCTGGGCGTGGCGTTGCCGATGGCGATCGGTGCCAAGATCGGCGCGCCAGCGCGGCCGGTGCTCGCGGTGGCAGGCGACGGCGGCGTGATGTTTACGGTCAACGAACTTGCCACTGCGGCGCAGGAGCGGATGGCACTGCCAGTGATCGTGTGGAACAACGAGGCACTGGGGGAGATCGCCGACCAGATGGACCAGCGCGGCATCCCACGTGTGGGTGTTGAGCCGCCCAGCCCGGACTTCGTGAAGCTGGCCGAGAGCCTGGGGTGCCACGGTGTACGCGCAAGCGGCGCGCAGCAGCTCTCCGAACTCGTGGGCGCCGCTTTCCGGGCCGACCGTCCGACCGTGATCGAAGTGCGCCAGGACAGCCCGTGGCTGGCCGCGTGAAGGGCCGACATGCATAACACCACCCGGCCAGCCGGTAGCGGCCCGGACTTCACGCAACCCCGGCAGCCATGACCGATTTCACCGCCAGCCACTGGGGCGTGCTGGAATCCGTTCGCGGTCCGGGCGGCAAACCCGCTTTGCGGCCGCACCAGGACGACCCGGACCCCTCGCCCATCGGCACGGCCATGCTCGACGCCTACCAGGGTGGGCCCCGCATCCTGCGTCCGGCCGTGCGGCGCAGCTGGCTGGAGCATGGGCCAGGCACGTCGACTGCACAGCGCGGGCACGAGCCGTTCGTGCAGGTTTCCTGGGACGAGGCCGAGCGCCTGGTTGCGTGTGAGCTTCGCCGCGTGATCGACACACACGGCAACGCGTCGATCTACGGCGGCTGTTACGGCTGGGCCAGTGCCGGCCGTTTCCATCACGCGCAGAGCCAGTGGCGCCGCTTCATCCACCACCTGGGCGGGTGCACGGTGCACAGCCAGACCTACAGCTACGCCGCGGCCGAGGTGCTGTTGCCCCACATCGTGGCGCCGATGACGGAACTCAAGGCCTCCCACACCGCCTGGAGCGTGCTGGCGCGGTACACCCGATTATTCGTGACTTTCGGCGGCGTGCCGTGGAAGAATGCGCAGGTGGCCAGCGGCGGCGCCTTCGAGCACCGCCTGCGCGGCGGCCTGCACGCCATGGTCGCGGCCGGTTGCCGCTTCGTCAACTTCAGCCCGGTGCGCGCGGACCTCGAGTTGCCGCAGGGGGCACTGGAATGGATTGCGGTGCGCCCCGGCACCGATAGCGCGGTGATGCTGGCCCTGGCCTGCGAGATCATCCTGGCGCAGAGGCACGACCGCGACTTCCTGGCCAGCCACTGCGTCGGTTTCGAGGCGCTGCAGGACTATCTGCTCGGCCGAAGTGACGGCGTGGTCAAGGACGCCGCCTGGGCCGGGCCCATCGCCGGCGTGCCGGCATCGCGCCTGCGTGCGCTGGCGCTGGAGATGAGCCTGCCCGCGCCCGGCGGACGTTGTCTCGTCAACGCGGCTTGGGCCCTGCAGCGCGGCGACCATGGCGAACAGGCCTACTGGGCCCTGGTATCCCTGGCCGCCGTAATCGGGCAGATCGGGCTGCCAGGCGGCGGGTTCGGCGTGGGATATGGCAGCGAAAACAGCCTGGGCAGCCCGCATCGCCTGCTCGGTGGCGGCCCGCGCATGCCGTTCCCGCCCAACCCGATTGGCAGTGTGATCCCGGTGGCGCGCATCAGCGACATGCTGCTGCATCCGAACGCCGCCTACGAATTCAATGGCCGCACCAGGACCTACCCGGACATCCGGCTGGTGTATTGGGTCGGCGGCAACCCGTTCCACCATCATCAGGACCTGCATCGGCTGCGCCAGGCCTGGCGCAAGCCTGAAACTGTGATCGTGCACGAGCAGGTCTGGAATTCGCTTGCCAAACACGCCGACATCGTGCTGCCGGCCAGCGCGAGCGTCGAGCGCGAGGACATCGCCTACGCGCCGCGCGAGCAGCGGGTCATCGCGACGAAAGCCGTGCTGGCGGCGCCGGGCGAGGCGCGCGACGATTACGCCATCTTTGCCGGCATCGCCCGGCGCCTGGGATTCGTTGACCTGTTCACCGAAGGCCGCACACCCGGCCAATGGCTGGAACAGTTGTGGAAGGACTGGCGCGCCCAACTGGCGGCGACTGCGCCCGACATGCCGGACTACGAGAGCTTTCGCGCACAGGGCCAGTGGTGCATTGCGCCGCTGTCTGGAGAGGCGGCGGCCCCACCCGTGATGCTGGCCGACTTCCGGCGCGACCCGCAGGCACATCCGCTGAATACACCGAGCGGGCGGATCGAACTCTTCTCCAGGACGATCAGGGGTTTTGAGTATGCCGACTGTCCGCCGCATGCCAGCTGGATCGCGCCGCACGAGTGGCTTGGCAATGCGCTGGCCGAACGCTTTCCGCTGCACCTGATCTCGGACCAGCCCGCGACCCGGCTGCACAGCCAGCTCGACTTCTCGCCGCACAGCCGCGCCGGCAAGGTGGCGGACCGCGAGCCGGTCTGGATGCACCCCGACGATGCACAGGCCCGCGGCATTGCAGCCGGCGAGGTGGTGCGGGTGTTCAACGATCGCGGCGCCTGCCTGGCTGGCGCCGTGATCTCGGACGCCATGCGCCGCAGCGTCGTGAAGATGTCTACCGGCGCGTGGCTGGACCTGCAGGATGACGGCGAACGCGCGTTGTGCAAACACGGCAACGCCAACGTGCTGACGCGCGACGCGGGCACGTCGCGGCTGGCACAGGGGCCGTCGGCGCAGAGCTGTCTGGTGCAGATTGCGCGCTGGGAAGGAGCGGTGCCATCGCTGACGGCGTTCGACCCGCCGGCGTTCGCGACGGCACATCCTGGCCCGGTCGGCAAAGACCTGCAGGCGGGCAGGAACGCCCCCGAAGCTTCGACTCCCGACCATGGGCCGCAAACCGTGATGACGCAACATGAACACGATTGAACAACTCCGCAGGGTTCTGAACCGGAACCACACCATCGCCGTCGTCGGCCTGTCGGCCGAATGGCACCGCCCCAGCTTCTTCGCAGCGAAGTACATGCAGGAGCATGGGTACCGCATCGTCCCGGTCAATCCGCGCTACGCGCAGACGTCCACAGAGGTCCTTGGGGAGAGCTGCTACGCCGAGCTGAGCGACATCCCCTTTGCGGTCGACATGGTCGACGTGTTCCGGCGTACCGAGGACGTGTTGCTGATCGCGCGCCAGGCGGTGCAGATCGGCGACAAATGCCTGTGGCAGCAGATCGGCGTCTTGAACCTGGAGGCGGAAGCTCTCGCGCGCGAGGCCGGCATGGACGCGGTGATGAACCGTTGCGTCAAGATCGAGCACGGCCGGCTGTTCGGCGGGCTGAACCTGGTCGGCGTGAACACCGGGGTCATCTCGGCCAAACGGCTCGGTGCAAAGGGAGCGTGACGATGGCAGACCACCAGTTCCGGCCTGAGACACTCGCCATCCACGCCGGCCAGGTGCCCGACAGCGCCACCGGCGCGCGCGCGCTGCCGATCTACCAGACCACCAGTTTCGTCTTCGACAGCGCCGAGCACGCGGCCAGCCTGTTCAACCTGCAGACCTTTGGCAACATCTATTCGCGCCTGTCCAACCCCACCGTGGCCGCGCTCGAGGAGCGGGTGGCCGCGCTGGAGGGCGGGCGCGCCGGCCTGGCGTCGGCCAGCGGCATGGCGTCGGAGGCGATGGCGCTGATGACCATCCTGCAGCAGGGCGACCATGTGGTGGCCGCCGGTGCACTGTACGGCGGCAGCGTGACCATGCTCGCGGTGAGCCTGAAACGATTCGGCATCGAGACCAGCTTTGTCGATGCCAACGACCCGCAGGCCTTCGCCGCCGCCATGCGGCCCACCACGCGCGCGGTGTTTGCCGAGAGCCTGGGCAACCCGAGCCTGGCGGTGCTCGACATCGCCGCCGTGGCCGACGTGGCGCATGCACACGGCGTGCCGCTGATCGTCGACAACACCGTGCCTTCGCCCTTCCTGTGCAACCCCATCCCACATGGCGCCGACATCGTGGTGCATTCGGCCACCAAGTACCTCGGGGGCCACGGCACCACGCTGGCTGGCGTGCTGGTGGAAAGCGGCAAGATCCCCTGGGACAACGGCAAGTTTCCGGGCATGACCGAGCCGTCGCCCGGATACCACGGCGTGAAGTTCTACGAGACCTTCGGCGACTTCGGCTTCACGATGCGCGCGCGCATGGAGGTGCTGCGGGTGTACGGCTCCACGCTGTCGCCGTTTTCCGCCTGGCAGATCCTGCAGGGCACCGAGAGCCTGCATGTGCGCATGGAGCGGCATAGCACCAATACGCGCAAGGTGGCGCAGTTTTTGAAAGACGACGCCCGGGTCAGCTGGGTCAACTATCCCGGTCTGCCCGACCACCCGCAACATGCCCTGGTGCACAAGCAGATGCGCCAGGTGGACGGCGCACCGGGTGCGTCGGGTTTGCTGGCGTTTGGTGTCAAGGGCGGGCTGGACGCCGGTATGCGGTTCATCGAAGCGGCGCAGTTCATGAGCCACCTGGCCAACATCGGCGATACGCGCACGCTGATCATCCATCCAGCCTCGACCACGCACCGCCAGCTGGATGCGCAGCAGCAGCTCGACGCAGGTGTGTTGCCCGACATGGTGCGCATGTCGGTGGGCATCGAGCATATCGACGACATACTCTGGGACATCGACCAGGCGCTGGGCGCCTGAACCGCAGGAGGACCCTCATGCAAGAAGCTTCGCAAGCCTGTCTGCTCAGCGCGATGGATGCGCGTGGCGTCAAGACCCTCACGCTGAACCGCCCGGACGCGTTCAATGCCTTGTCGGAGGAATTGCTGGCCGCGCTGCAGCACGAGTTGCAGGCCACGGCGGACGACGAGACCGTGCGCGTCGTGGTGCTGGCGGCGAATGGCCGCGCGTTCTTCGCCGGCCACGACCTGAAGGAAATGCGCAACTCCCCGTCGCCGGAGTACTACCAAGCCTTGTTCACGCAGTGCAGCGAGGTGATGCTGGCGGTGCAGCGCCTGCCGGTGCCGGTGATCGCGCGGGTGCAGGGCCTGGCGACCGCCGCCGGCTGCCAGCTGGTGGCCATGTGCGACCTTGCGGTGGCCGACAGCACAGCGCGCTTCGCCGTGAGTGGTGTCAACTTGGGCCTGTTCTGCTCCACGCCGAGCGTGGCCTTGTCGCGCAATGTAGGCCGCAAGGCGGCGTTCGAGATGCTGGTCACGGGAGAATTCATCGACGCACGGGAGGCGCAGCGGCTGGGCCTGGTCAACTGCGTGGCACAGCCCGAGGCGCTGGACGCGATGCTGCAGCAGTTGGTGGTGAGCATCCTGGCCAAACCGCGCGTCGCCGTGGTCATGGGCAAGCAGCTGTTCTACCGGCAGCTCGAAAACGGCATCGAGGCGGCCTATGCGGATGCCGCGCGGACGATGGCCTGCAACATGATGGAGCACGCTGCGCTCGAGGGGGTGCAGGCTTTCATCGACAAACGCGCGCCTGACTGGCGTACCTGATTTTTTTCATCTGGCAGGCGTGGTCGTGAGCAAGGAGTACGCATCGACCAGAACGGCGGACCCGTTCCGCTTGTGCCTGCGCCGCAAGCCGGGAAACTCGCCGCTTGTGCCTGCGGCCGGCGCTGACGCGCCTTAACTTGGCTGCGCCAAGTTAGCCTGGGCCGCAAGCCGAGAAACTTGGGCGCCTACGGCGCCGGCGCTGCGCGCCGCAAGAGTGTCACGGTCATTCGACCGTGACACTCTTGGCCAAGTTTCTCGGCTTGTCCACATCCGTCCCCCGCGCGCAGGCGGTGTGGTAGGCCAACAGCTGCAGCGGCACCACATGCAGCAGCGGCGAGAGCGCGCCGTAGTGTTCGGGCATGCGGATCACGTGGATGCCCTCCCCGCTTTCGATGCGGGAGTCCGCGTCGGCAACCACATAGAGCACCCCGCTGCGCGCGCGCACCTCGTGCATATTGCTCTTGAGCTTTTCCAGCAAGGCGTCGTTCGGCGCCACCGTCACCACCGGCATCGCGCTGGTCACCAGCGCCAGCGGGCCGTGCTTGAGCTCGCCAGCCGGGTAGGCCTCGGCGTGGATGTAGCTGATTTCCTTGAGCTTGAGAGCCCCTTCCAGCGCAATCGGGTAATGCAGGCCGCGCCCCAGAAACAGTGCGTTCTCCATGTTGGCAAAGTCTTCGGCCCAGGCAATCACCTGCGGCTCCAGCGCCAGCACCGCCTGCAAGGCCGCTGGCAAATGCCGCATCGCCTTGAGGTGTTCGTCTTCCTGCGCCTGGCTGAGGCGGCCGCGTCCTTTGGCCAGGGTCAGCGTCAAGAGGAACAGGCCAGCCAGTTGTGCCGTGAAGGCCTTGGTGGACGCCACCCCGATCTCGATGCCGGCGCGCGTGATGTAGGCCAGCTGGCATTCGCGCACCATGGCGCTGGTGGCCACGTTACATATAGTCAGCGTGTGTTTCATGCCCAGGCTCTGGGCGTGGCGCAGCGCGGCCAGCGTGTCGGCGGTTTCGCCGGATTGGGTGATGGTGACCACGAGGCTGCGCGGATTGGGTACCGAGTCGCGGTACCGGTATTCACTCGCCACTTCCACCTGGGTCGGTATGCCCGCAATGCTTTCCAGCCAGTACTTGGCGGTGCAGCCGCTGTAATAGCTGGTGCCACAGGCGAGGATCAGCACCGAATCGACTTGCTTGAAGATGCGATGGGCGCCGTCGCCGAACAGCTCCGGCATGACGGCATCCACGCCCTGCAGCGTGTCGCCGATGGCGCGCGGCTGCTCGAAGATCTCCTTCTGCATGTAGTGGCGGTAGGGGCCCAATTCGGCCGCGCCGCTGTGGGCCTGCACGGTCTTGACGATGCGGCGTGCCGGTTTGTGGGCCTTGTCGACGATCCAGTAGCGACCGAGCTGCAGGTCGACCAGGTCGCCTTCCTCGAGATACACGATCTGGTCGGTGACGCCCGCGAGCGCCATCGCATCGCTGGCCAGGAAGTTCTCGCCGCCCGACTTGCCGACTCCCAGAATCAGCGGCGAGCCGGCGCGGGCGCCGATCACGCGGTGCGGCTCGTCCTTGGAGAACACCGCGATCGCATAGGCGCCGTGGAGCTGCT
>JANNDB010000897.1:0-3084 GCA_031387285.1 Betaproteobacteria bacterium
CACCGACAAACAGGGTGGGCTCGACGAACGCGCCACCGGGTAACGGTCCGCGATCCGCTCCGCCCATGGCCAGTTGCGCGCCTTCATCGCGGGCCCGGACTATGCGGCCGAGCACGCTGCGCTGCTGGGCGTGGCTCACCAGCGGTCCGAGTGTGGTTGCGGGGTCGAGCGGATCGCCGGGGCGGTAGGCCACCGCCGTGCGCGCGATGAACCGGCGCACGAATTCGTCATGGATGCCACGCTGCACCAGCAGGCGCGAGCCGGCGTTGCAGACCTGTCCTGCGTTGTCGTAGATGCCCCCCACCGCGCGCTCCACCGCGGCGTCCAGGTCATACAGGTCATCAAAGAACAGCTGCGGGCTCTTGCCGCCAGTCTCCAGCGCCACGCGTTTCATGTTCGATGCCCCGGCGTAACCGAGCAGCAGCTTGCCGACTGCGGTAGACCCGGTAAAGGACAGCTTCATCACATCCGGATGCAGGGCCAGCGCCTTGCCAGCCTGCGCCCCGAAACCATTCACCACATTGAAGACACCCGCGGGCCCGCCCGCGTCGACAAACAACTGCGCAAGGCGCGTACAGGTCAGTGGAGCCTGCTCCGACGGCTTGAGGACGACGCAATTGCCGGCCGCCAGAATCGGCGCGACTTTCCACATGGCCATCAGCATCGGGTAATTCCAGGGCGTGATGGCCCCCACAACGCCCAGCGGCTCGTGCACGATGGTGTGCTGGGCCGATGCGTCGGTGTGGGTGACGGCCCCCTCGATCTTGTCGATGCACTCCGCGAAATACCGGATCGTGCGCAGCACCTCGGGCAGGTCGATCGACAGCACATCGTTGATCGGCTTTCCCATGTCCAGCGTCTCGAGCAGGGCGAGCTCGTCGCGATGCGCTTCGATGCGGTCGGCAAAACGCATCAGCACGTCCATACGGGCGCGCGGCGCGAGGCCGCGCCAGCGCCGGTCGCGCCAGGCCGCCAACGCGTTGGCAACCGCCGCGTCGACATCGGCCGCATCGCCCAGCGCGATCTGCGCGATCACCTGTCCGTCGGCCGGGCTGACGCAGTCAAAGGTCTTGCCGCTGGCAGCCGGCGTGAGCCGGCCGTTGATGAAATGCCCGCCGGCGATGGACAGGCTGGCGGCTGCAGCGACCCAATCAGCGTGCGTGCGCATCAGCGGCCGCTCAGAGCTGTTTGGGTTGCGTGCCGGAGGGGCGCGGCGCGCCGTCCTCGGCCAGCAACTCCATCGGGTAGCCCGGCGCGCGCAACTCCAGGCCGCAGGCCTGCTCGATCATGCGCGCCACCTCGGGCGATTGCGCGTTACCGCCGAACAGGCCGCGCGCACGGGTGAAGATCTGCTGCGTCATGCTGCCCAACTCCAACGGCACGCCCAGTTTCTCGGCAATGTTGTTCACCAGTCCAAGATCCTTGCAGGCCAGGTCCATCGTGAACTTGACGTTGTAACTGCCGGACAGGATGAGCTTTGATTCGGTCTCGTGCACAAAGCTGTTGCCCGAGCTGGCGCGGATCGCGCGGTAGGTTGCGTCGGGATCCACACCGTATTTGGCTGGCACCATCATCGCCTCCGCGGCGGCTACCAGGTGGATGAAGGCCAGCATGTTGGTGACCACCTTGACCACCGAGGCGTTGCCGAGTTTGCCCATGTAGATGATTTGCCCGCCCATGGTCTGCAGCAGCGGCTCCACACGTTCATACACCGCCTGGTCACCCCCCACCAGGACGGTGATTTCACCGGAGTTGGCCAGGTGCACGCCGCCCGTGACGGGACACTCCAGCACGCTGATGCCACGCGCGGTCGCGGCGGCCTGCAGGCGTTGCAGATCCTCGAAATCGGTGGTGCTCATCTCGATCCAGATGCCGCCCGAATGCAGGCTCTCGAACACGCCGCCCGGCCCTTCAACGACCTGGCGTGACACGGCCGGCGATGGCAGCGCCGTGATCACCACGTCACTGGCGCGGCACACGCCGGCGACGTCGTCGGCCCAGTGCGCGCCCTGGGCAACCAGCGCGGTTCCGAGATCCTTGTTGAGGTCGGTGACGGTCACGGTGAAGCCGGCGCGCACCAGGCTGCTGCACAGGCCCTGGCCGAGTGCGCCCAGGCCGATATAACCGATCTTGAGGGAGGTGTTGGTGCTCATGGAGTTGGAAATGGTGATGGGGAGAACCTGCCAGTCTGACCGAAGCGGACAGCGCTGGCAAACCAGAAAACGGGCGTTATAAGATTAGCACGTCTAATGCCTGACTAATCTCCCGCCCACCCATGCCCCGCCTGCCTCCCCTGAACTGGTTGCGCGCGTTCGAGGCCTCGGCCCGGGCTTTAAGTTTCACGGCGGCGGCGCAGGAATTGCACATGACGCAGTCGGCGGTCAGCCAGCAGATCAAGAGCCTGGAGAACGCGCTGGGCCGCACCTTGTTTTACCGTCGCGTGCGCGGGCTGGAGTTGACAGACGAGGGGCGTGGCTACTTGCCCTCGGTGCAGGCAGCCTTCGCCACGCTGGAGGAAGGAACTTCCGTGCTGGTGGGGCGCAACGATCCGGACGTGCTGGAGCTGCATTGCAACCTGTCGTTTGCCATCTTCTGGCTCAGCCCGCGCCTGGAGCGCTTCATGCAGGAGTTCCCCTGGGTCCGGCTCAACGTCGCGACATCGATCTGGCCGCAGGAGAAACCCAGTGGTTCGGCTGCCGTCGAGATCGTGTTCGGGCAGGGCAAATGGGAGAGCAAGGTGGGCCACCGCTTGACCCGGGACAGTGTTTTTCCGGTCTGCACACCCGCGCTCGGCGCGTCGGTCCGCACGGTCAGGGACCTGCTCAGACAGCGCCTGTTCGACCTGCCCGGCACCCTGCAAAGCTGGGACAGCTGGCTGGAGGCCGCGAGTGACGGCAAGCTGCTCGCAAAACCTGCCGTGCACCGCGCCAGCACCTGGGCGGTGAGCCTGGAGTGGGCGCGCCAGGGCCTGGGCGTGGCGCTGGCCCATGAGACGGTGGCCGGTGACCTGCTGCAAAGCGGCGCGCTTGTGCGACCATTGAAGTTCGCGCTGCCCATGAAGGAGGCCTACTTCCTGATCGCCCC
>JANNDB010000901.1:0-8210 GCA_031387285.1 Betaproteobacteria bacterium
GTAGGTTTCCAGCCCGCGCGAGAAGGCGGCGAAGGCCTCACCTTCCGCGCCGATCAGGGCGTCGGCGGGTACGCGCAAGGAGTCGAACGCCAACTCCCAGGTCTTCCAGCCGAAGTAACCAATCTTGGGAATGGCTGAACCGGCCAGGCCCGGCATGAACGCGCCGCGCGGCTTGTCGATCAGGAAGGCGCTGATGCCCACATGTTTGCGTTTCGGATCGATCTCCTGGCGCGTACGTGCCAGCAGGAATATGAAGTCGGCGCCGTCGGCGAATGTGCACCAGGTTTTGTTCCCGGTGATGACCCATTCGTTGCCCTCGCGCCGGGCCCGGCACGACACACTCGCCAGATCCGAGCCGGTCGCGGGTTCGGACAGGGCCAGTGCTCCCAGGTATTCACCGCGCGCCACCCGGGGCATGATGGCCGCGCGCTGCGCAAGAGTGAACAATTGGGAACCCATGAAGGTGTTGCCGCGTGCGATGACCGAGCCCACGCTCATCCAGGCACGCGACAGCTCTTCGGCGATCAGGCAGTACTCGAAACAACCAAGCCCCAGCCCGCCATGTTCCTCGGCGATGGTGATGCCGAAATAGCCCAGTTCGGCCAGCTTGTCGATCAGCGAACGCGGCATGTCCGCCTTTTCTGGATCGAGCCGGTTTGCCAGCGGCAGCACCTCCTTCATGGCGAAATCCCGCGCAGCCTGGCGCAGCATGACGCGCTCTGCGGTCATGGAGGCTTGATGGGTGTCGCTGGACATTTGCGGGAGTTCTCCGGGCAGGGGGCTTTGGTACGCTTGGGGCGTGAAGATTCATTATCGGGCGCGTCTGCATGGCGCGGCCGCATCCGGAGGACTTCGATGAACTACCCCCTGATCGGCCCACTGCGGGTCATAGAGAGCTCGGCCTTCATTGCGGCGCCGCTGGCCGGGCTGACGCTGGCGCAGTTTGGCGCCGAGGTGATCCGGGTCGACCTGATCGGCGGCGGTATCGATTACCAGCGCATGCCCCTGGCACCGGGCGGACGCAGCCTGTACTGGACCGGGCTGAACAAGGCCAAGAAGTCGATTGCCATTGACATCCGCAAACCCGAGGGGCGCGAGTTGCTGCGCAGCCTGGTCTGCGCGCCGGGGTCCGAAGGCGGGGTTCTGTTGACCAATATCGGCACGCCCTGGTTGTCGCATGGCGCACTCGCGAGCCGGCGCCCGGACGTGATCACCTGCACTATTTCCGGAAACCCGGACGGCTCGACCGCGGTGGACTACACGGTCAACGCCGCCACCGGCTACCCGGCCATCACGGGCAGTGGCTCCATGGCTGCACCGGTCAACCATGTGATGCCGGCCTGGGACGTGGCCTGTGCCTACCAGGCTGCCATTGCCGTGCTGGCGGCGGTTCTGCAGCGGCGCCAGAGCGGGTCTGGCGCCGAGCTGCGCCTTGCGTTGTCGGATGTGGCCTTCGCCACGCTCTCCAACCTGGGCATGCTGGCAGAGGCCGAGCTGCTGCAACAGGACCGGCCCAACCTGGGAAACCATATCTATGGTGCATTCGGCCGGGACTTTGGAACCCGGGATGGCCAGCGCGTGATGGTTGCCGGGATTTCCGCAGGCCAGTGGGCGGCCCTGTGCAGCGGCTGTGGCCTGGATGCCAGCATGGCGGCGATGGACGAACCCGCGCGTTTTGCTGCGCGCGAGGCGATTGCCGAACGGGTGGAGGCGTGGTGCAGCGCGCGCGACTTTGCCGAAGTGGAGCGTGAATTCGCCCGGCACAAGGTGTGTTGGGGGCGTTACCGCTCGGTGCGCGACCTGCTGGCCAACGACCCCCGGGTCAGTCTGGACAACCCGGTGTTCGAACAGATCCACACCGAGGGTGTAGGCAGCCATCGCGCCGCAGGCACGGCCGTTCGGGTGGGCGGGATGGAGCGCGCTGCCACAGTGCCGGCGCCATGGCTGGGCCAGCATACCGAGGAGGTGCTGGTTTCTGTGCTCGGGATGGACGGCGCGTCTGTTGGGCGGTTGATGGACGCACGGGTGGTGGCCGGGCCGCACCAGGACCCGTTCCATGCCGGCGCGCAAGGCTGAAGCAGTGGCCGTGACAACACGCCGCAAATGGCTGATCGCAGGCACGGCAGGTCTGGCTGCCGCGGAGCTGGCGGACGCACGTGATCCGCTGGCGCGCCATCCGGCGGTGCAGGTGCTGCCCCGAAGGCGCTTGCCGTGCGGTGCGTGGCGGGTGGACAATGCGCGGCACGGTGGCGCCGCCAGTATGTGCCCCCCACCCGGAGATCCACCATGACCCTATGTCCCATCGCGATTGCCGTCGGTTGCCAGAAATGCCCGGCCTTTTCGATCTGCCCGCTCAAGGGCGTCATTGGGGACCAGAAGAACGCGGACAAGAAGTCGGCGGCACCTGCGGCGGGCGGGTCGAGGCCGGGGCGCGACAAGAAGTAGTCGGGTCCACCGCTTCATGCAGGCTCGCGAAAATGCGCTGCCCCAGCCGGCGGTGGAGCTCGGTGTGGCGTAACCGGTCCATCACCGGCCCCTTGACTTCGGCTAGTGCCAGTTCAACTCCGCGCGCGCCCAGGTCCTGCTCGAGCCGGGTCAGCACTTCCAGTGCCGTCGCGTCAATCTGGTTGACCGCCGAGCAGCCCAGCACGACGCGGCGAAGGGCCGTGTCCGCCGCCAGCAGCGACTCCACACGGTCTTCCACCGCGCTGATATTGGCGAAATGCAGGCTCTCGTCGATGCGCAGCAGCAGCACGCCTGGCTGCGTTTGCACGGGATGGCGCAATATGTTGCGAAACTGCTCGGTGCCGCCTACACGGCCCAGCACCGCCATGTGCGGATGGCTGCTGCGCCAGACCAGCACCCCCAGAGACAGTCCGATGCCGAGCAGAATTCCGGCCTCGACCCCGCCGGCCACCACGCCGGTTGCCGTGACGATCAGGCACCAGGCGTCGGCGCGGTCGTAGCGCCAGGCGTCCACAACGGCGCGCACGTCAATCAGGGAGGTGACCGCCACCACGATGGTAGCCGCCAGCACGGCATGCGGCAGGTACTGGAACCAATGGGTGGATGCGCTCAGGACCAGCGCGATACATGCCGCCGAGATGATCCCCGCCAATGGACTGTTGGCACCGGCGGCCAGATTGACCACCGAACGCGCGAAGCCGCCGGTCACAGGGTAGGCGCCTGACAGAGCGCTTGCAACGTTCGCTGCGCCCAGGCCCAGCAGTTCCCGGTTGGGCACCAGGTGCTCGCCGCGGCGCAACGCCAGCGACTGTGCGACGGAGACACTCTCGACAAAACCGACCAGGGCGATCAGCAGCGCCGGCATCCAGAGTTGGGCCACGACCGCGGCACTTGGCAGCGCCAGGTGGATCGCCGGCAGACCGGCAGGTACAAGGCCCACAACGCCGACGCCACCGGACTGGTCAAGACGCATGGCTGCGACCAGCGCCGTGGCTGCGATGACAGCTGCCATCGGCGCGAGTTTGGCTACCAGTTCGGCTGCGTTGTCCGCAACGCCCAGCCGCCGCAGCCAGGTGGCCAGCTGCCAACGTGCGAGCCACAGGAAGGCCAGGCTGCCAAGGCCAATGGCCAGCGTCACGGGTTGTGCCGTTGGCAGGGCATGGACGAGGCTCGACAGCGTCTCCAGCGTGCCGTTGCCCGTCGTCCGTACGCCAAGCAGATGCTTGATTTGCCCGATGGTGATCAGGATCGCCGACCCGCTGATGAAGCCGCTGATCACGGGATGGCTCAGAAAGTGGGCCAGAAAGCCCAGCCGCAAGCCGGCCATGGCCAGCAGCATGACCCCGCCCAACAGGGACAACTGCACCGCCAGCGCCGTGTATTCGGCCGATCCGGCAACGGCCAGCGGTTGCAGTGCGCTGGCAGTCATCAGCGAAGCGACGGCGACCGGACCCACGGCCAGCGTCATGCTCGAGCCGAGCATCGCGTAGGCGACGATGGGCAGCATGCTGGCATACAGCCCCATCTGGGGCGGCAGGCCGGCCAGCATGGCATAGGCAAGGCTCTGGGGGATCAGCATGACCGTGACGATCAAACCGGCGGTCAGATCGCCGCCCAGCCATGCCCTCTGGTAGTTGGCCATCCAGAAGCCGTTGGTACGCGCTTCGCGCATGCCGGAGCCCCTGGGCGTGGGCTCAGTCGGCATGCGCCATTATTTGGCGTCCGCGGCCCTGCGCGAACTCATACAGCAGCATGCCCGCCAGCATCGCCAGCACAAACACGATTGCCTTGGGCTGACCGGCACCCAGGGAAACCAGTGCCGGGCCCGGGCAGAAGCCGGCGATGCCCCAGCCCACACCAAAGGTCAGGCTTCCAAGGATCAGCCGGCGGTCGATGTCGCTGCTCTTGGGGAGCGCCATGGCGCCGCCAAAAAAGCTGTGGGTACGCCGCTTGGCCAGTGCGAAGGCACCCAGCCCGACCAAAATGGCACCGCCCATTACCAGGGCCAGTGAGGGATCCCATGGGCCGGCAAGATCCAGAAAACCGATTACCTTGCCGGGGTCGGTCATTCCCGACAACATCAGGCCGATGCCAAAAAGCAGGCCAACGGCGAATTCGGAAAGGCGGTGGTGAACCATGTTGGGCTCCAGACAGGTGAAACGGAATCAGGCCAGCAGGTGGCGGACTACAAATACGGTCATGAAACCTGCCCCCATGAATGACAGGGTCGCCACCAGCGAACGCGGCGAGAGGCGCGACAACCCGCATACGCCATGACCGCTGGTGCAACCGGCGCCGTAACGCGTGCCGGCACCCACCAGCAGTCCGGCCAGGACGAGCGCGCCCCATCCGGCGTTCACGCGTACCGCTGCCGGCGTGGCAAACAGCGTGAACAGCAGCGGTGCAGCAACAAGCCCGGCGATGAACCAGACGCGCCAGCTTGCATCACCCGCAGCGGGGCGCAGCAGGCCACCCAGGATGCCGCTGATGCCCAGCACGCGACCGTTGACGAGGATGAACAGGGCCGAGGCCAGGCCAAGCAGGATGCCTCCGGCCAATGAGGACCAGGGCGTGAAGTGGTTCCAGTCGATGGTCATGGTGTATTACTCCGTGGGTGGGTTGCAAAATTGTGTGTACAGCACGCTCATCACCGCCAGCGCCTGCGGACTGGCGATGCGGTAAAAAATGCTCTTGCCGTCGCGCCGCGTGTCGACCAGCCCCTCGTCGCGCAAGACCGCCAGCTGCTGGGACAGCGTCGGCTGCAGAATCCCCAGCAGTTCTTCCAGTTCGCCAACCCGCTTTTCGCCCTGTGCCAGCTGACACAGCAGCAGCAGGCGGTCCTGATTGGCCAGCACCTTCATGAGGCGGCTGGCGGCGTCGGCGGAGCGGCGCAGGACGTCGATGTCCATGACGGCGTGTGCTTGCATGATGTGGATCAAGTCATTCAAAAGTTAATGGAATTATAGTCTATAAATATATAAACTGTAAAGTCATTAATTGAAAGGAAGGATCCTAGTATGCAAGTCAAAGTACAGCCTTTTTTCGATCCCTCGACCTGGACCGTGACGCACTGTTGCAGATACTGGGCGGAAAGACCGCGATCGGCTCGCAGATCACCAAGGTGCAACAGCTGTTCAAGGGTCTGTTCAACCTCGAGGCCGCGTTTGCAACGGACGGTTCCCAGTTTGACCACTTGCTCGACGATGGGGAAACCTTCTCCATTGGCGCCTTGCCGGCCCAGGTGATGCATGTACCGGGGCACACACCAGCCTGCGTGGTCTACCTCAAGATTCCTGTCGATGCCCTGTGAAGTCAGTGCCCGGAGGCACCCCTGGCGGGCCCACGTTGAAACGGGTTGTACCCGGTGACTAGCGCCGCGCCAAGCAACACCAGGCCGCCGCCCAGATAGATGCCGGAACCCAGCGCCTCACCCAGGAACAGGTGGCCCCAGGACACGCCAAACATCGGAATGAAGAACATCGGGCTCATCGCCGCCACGGGCGTCATGTGGCGCATGATGCGCAGGTGCGCCCAGAACGCGAGGCCGGAGGTGACGACGCCCAGTACCAGCGCGATGGCCGTCGCCAGCGGCGTGAACTGGGCCTGCGGCAGGGACAACAGCCCGGTGGGCAGCAAGATCAGGAAGCCGCTGGCATGCACCGGCCCGGCGATGGCCAGTGGTTCCATGCGCCGCGTGGCGCGTTTCATGAGCGGCGTGGAGAAGCCGAAACACAGGGATGCGAGGATCGCCGCGGCGGTGCCCAGCAACACATCCGTGGTCGGCTCCACGGGTCCCAGGCGCACGACGAGGCCAACACCGCAAAGGCCGACCGCGCCTCCGAAGAGCTTGCGCAGGGTCAGCGTGTCTTCCTTCATCCAGGCCGACGCCAGGGTGCCAAAGACCACGGCTGTGGTGTTGAGCAGTGCGACATAGCCCGAGGGCAGCTTGGTCGCGGCCCAGGAGAACAGCAGGAACGGCGCGGCCACGGACAACAGGCCCAGCAAGGCGAGCTCGCGCCAGTGCTCCCACGGCCAGCGCTGCCCGACCCAGCGCATGATGAGCGCCAGCGTCGCCGAGGCGATGCCAATGCGCAGGCAGGCCAGCAGGCCGGGGCCCAGCAGGGGGCTGGCGATGCGCAGCATCGGAAAAGATGCACCCCAGAGCGCGGACAGCGCAATCAGCTGCAGGAAATATTTGCGGTTCACCGCGGCCATTCTCCACTGCACCGCCACCGGGCGCCGGGAACCGGCTGGTAGACAATGGCCAAGATGAAGTTGCTTCGCGAATCGGGCACCTGGTAATGGAGGCCTTGCTGGGCGTGGCCACCATGCTGGGGGCGGGCTCCCGCCTGGGTTTTTGACGGAGTGGGTGGCATGCAGTTGCAGGATGTTCTTTATTCGCAGGGTTTTGGCACCCGGCGCGTCTGTGCCGGCCTGGTGCAGAAGGGTTGGGTCGCTGTTTATGCGGCGCACTGCACGACCGCACAGACCTGTGACGACCCGGCAACCGACCTGGCCGTTGAAGGATTGCGCTTCCAGGTACAGGGGGTGGACTGGGTCTACCACGCCAAGGCCTACCTGATGCTGCACAAGCCAGCGCAGACTGAATGCTCCCAGAAGCCGTCCACCTACCCCAGCATCTACACCCTGTTGCCCTCGCCATTGCGCTTGCGGCCACAAAAGAGTGCTGTGCAGGGCGTGCAGGCGGTGGGGCGGCTGGACCAGGACACGACGGGCTTTCTGTTGCTCAGTGACGACGGGCAGTTCATTCACCGCATGGGTTCTCCCAAGACCCATCTGCCCAAGGTATATGAGGTCCACGTCAAGCACGCGCTGGACGAGGGCCAGTTGCAGCGCTTGCGCGACGGCGTGGTGCTCGATGACGATCCGCGCCCGGTGCGCGCAGCAGCCTGTTGCGTGGTCGATGCCGATGATGAGCGCCTGCATCTTCAGCTCACCCTCACCGAAGGCAAATACCACCAAGTCAAACGCATGGTGGCGGCGGTGGGGAACCGGGTGCAAAGGCTGCACCGCTCGCGGATCGGTGCGCTGGAATTGCCTCCGGATCTGCTGCCCGGCCAGTGGCGCTGGCTGGGTCAGGAAGACCTCGAAAAGCTCAGGCCAGCCCGCGCAGAAAGTCGCTGATGGCCAAGATGGTCTGTGCGCTCTGGTCGCGCTGCGGTGAATGCCCGCATCGGGCCAGCGTACAGCGCGTGACTGCGGCTTTGTCCGGGCGGATATCGTCAATCTGCTGCAGTGTCCCATAGGGGTCGTCGAGCCCCTGTATCGCCAGCAGCGGCGCGCGAATGTTCCGGCAGTCGCCGCGGATGTCGAAGCTGCGAAACGCGGGGCTCAGCCACACATCATTCCACTGCCAGAAAGCACAATCCACGTCCGCGTGGTAACGCGCCAGCCGCGGCCGCAGGTCGCCGCTCTCGAAGGCGGCGCGAGCCTGTGTGATAGCGCGAATCGAAATATCTTCCACCAACACATGGGGTGCCATCGTGACGCATGCGGTGACGGCATGGCGGCTGGCATGCAGCAGGCTGATGCTTCCGCCATCGGAGTGACCCAGCAGCACCGGCGGGCCGGGGACGCCCAGGCGCTCGAGCAGCGCGGGCAATACGGCCAATGCCTCCTGGTGCATTTAGTCCGGCAGCAGGCGCCCCTGGCGCCGGCCGTCTACCTCGGCAGGTGCGCCGCGCACGTCCGGCACCGCGTCCGACGTACCATAGCCGCGCCGT
>JANNDB010000914.1:0-2567 GCA_031387285.1 Betaproteobacteria bacterium
CAACGCGATCAGCCGCAGATAGCTCTCGGGCTCGATGCCGCGCACGCCCACACCGATGTTGGCGTCGCCACGGACGATGAAGGCGGCGTCCTCGATCACCGGCGTCACCACCAGCACGCCGGGAATGGCCAGCGTGGTGTCGCGCACCTTCTGCCACTGGTCGAGCGAGCGCGGGCGCTGGGCGCGCGGCTGCACCCGGGTCGCGAACTCAACCCCCGGCTCCCGGCGCAAGCTGCGCGGCGCTTCATCGGGCGACTTGATGACGATCTGCGCCTGAAAGTCCAGCAGCGTGTTGAAGATGCTGGCTTGCAGGCCCGTCAGCAGTGCCGACATGAACACGATCACCGAGACGCCCAGGGCCACGCCGGCGATGATGAAAAGGGTTTGCAGCAAGCCTTCGCGCAAAAACCGGGTGGCCACAACCCACTCAAAAGGCAACAGGGGGTTCATGGGTTCAACGCATCGGCGGCCCGGTGCTGGCAGTCGCCTTCTCCCGTGGCGGTGGCACCGCCGTCACGGTGGCGCGTACGCGCTGCCCGGCTTTCACGCCCGTCTTGGACACGGGCACCACGCCCTCGCCGGCAGCGACACCACTCCGCACCTCCACCCGTGTGTCGCCGCGCAGGCCCAGCGTGACGTACTGCTTGACGACGCGTTTCTCGCGCACCACCAGCACCCACGGTTGGTCGGTTGCGGCGTCTTCGAGCGTGCTGGTCGGAACCACCACGGCGGCCGTGCGCCGGGCGGTTTCGATGTCAATCGATACCGTCATGTCCTGGCGCAAGTACGCCGGCGGCTCGGTCACCGCAAGCTTCACCTCCACCGAGCCGCGTGCGGGATCCACGCCCGGATTGATGTAGGCCACCACGGCAGCAAAGCGCTGGCTGGCAAAGGCGTCAGCCGAGCCCAGCGCTTGTTGCCCCAGCGCGATTTTCGACAGATTTTTTTCGTCGATTTGCACCAGCACCTGGGTCTGCCCGGCGGAGGCCAGCACCATCAACGCCTTGCCCGGTTGCACAATGTCCCCCACCTCCACATCGCGCGAGATCAACACGCCGCTGCTGGGTGCCAGCACCTGTCCCTGCGCCAGCTTGACGCTGGCCAGTTGCTGCCCCGCCACCGCTTGCGCCAGCGCCGCTTGCGCCAGCGCAGTGTCGCTGCCACTTTGGGTGTTGCTTTGCGCCTGGGCCTGGGCGCTGGCAACCTGGCTGCTGGCAACGTCCGCTGCGCGCTGCGCGTCGTCGAGTGCGGCCTGACTGATGAATCCCTGCGCCACCAGGTCACGGTTGCGCGCAAGCACCGTGCGCGCTTGCAGCGCCGTGGCTTGGGCCTGCGCCAGCGCTTGCGTGGCCAGCGGCTGGTTCAACTCGCGCAACTGCCGCAGGCGGGCCTGGGCTTGGGCCACGGTTGCACTTGCCTGGGCCAGACTGGCGCGGGCGTCGCTGTTGTCCAGCTCGATCAGCAGTTGTCCGCGCAGGACGGTTTGGCCTTCGGTTACCGCCACACGCAGCACCCGACCCGAGCCTTGCAGCGCCACCGTGACCCGCTGTGGCGAGACCACCCGGCCACTGGCCACCACGGTCTGCACCAGTTCGGCGCTGGTGGCCATGTAGACGGCGGTTGGCGCGCCCAGCAGCACATTGCGCAGCAGATACAGCGTCGCCGCAAGCAGCAGCAGAATCGCCAACGCGATCAGCAGCCAACTGCGCAAGCTCCGTGGGGGGGCCTGCTTTTCATCCTGCGCACTCGATTCGGGTGCAGGCTCCGCGGGCTTTGGCGGGGGAGGTGTGGTCTGAACCGCCGCGTTTGCCGGCGGTACGACTATGAGGCCATCTTGCGGCATGCTGTGGCGCATTGGCGGCACGCCTCGGCGCAGCGCTTGCAGTGGTCCATATCGTGTGCGCCACACTCTTTCGCGCACCAGTCGCAGATGTCCGCGCACAGCTGACAGAGTTGTTTGGCGAAGGGGCTGTTGCGGGCAATCGCGTCAGCGCACAAGCCGCAAATCGCCGCGCATTCGATACAGCAGGACGGACAAGCGTTGCTGCTTTCCTTGCCCGCCATGTGTGAAAAACAGGCGCCGCACTCGGTCGCGCAAAGGTTACAGGCTTCGATGCAGCTTTTGGCATCCTGATCGATATGGTGACTCATGGAGAAGCTCCTTGATCTGACGGGTTGATTGAGAAACGCGGTCGATGCCGCAAGACCACAAGACCACAAGCCAGATCATCTCCATGAGCCCAGGACTGTTCGGTGCGTTGGCGTACAGAGCAGTCGTTGTGCGGGCAAATCATCTCCCTGTGTGCCCGATCGAACAGACCTGACGGACATGGACGAGCACGCTGCACGCTCCAGACCTCGGACGCCTTTTTTTCCGCAAGGCTCGAGATGGAGCTACTCAAGGAACCTATCCATGCTTTTCGACCAGTTTTCTGCCCGCTCGCTGCAGCTCGCCAATCGCATGGTGATGGCGCCCCTGACGCGCAGTCGTGCAACGCCGCAGCACACGCCGAACGCGCTGATGGCCACCTACTACGGTCAACGGGCGAGCGCCGGTCTGATCATCA
>JANNDB010000956.1:0-2444 GCA_031387285.1 Betaproteobacteria bacterium
GCTCACACTGACTTCCACGTGGCGGCCACGGGTGACCGCCGCCAGCGAGATCCGGTCGCCAGCGCTGCAGAACTTCAGGGCGTTGTCGACCAGGTTGGCAATTGCGCGTTCGAAGAGCTCGATGTCCAGCGCTGCAAACGCGCCGTCGGCCGGCGTCTGCGCAGACTGCACGGCCTCGATCAGCACACCCTGTGCCGCGGCACGTGCGCCAAACCGCAACACAATGTCATCAAGCAGTTCGCCAGCATCCAGAACCTGGGTCTGCAGCTTGAAGGTCGGCTCGTCCAGCTGGGCCAGATCGCCCAGCGACTGCACCAGGCGCGCCGCATTGCGCGTATTGCGCAACGCCATGACGACCAGTTCGCGGTCGGCATCACGCAGGGAGTCACCTTGCCAGCGTACCTCCAGTGTCTCCAGGCATGCAGCGGTGGCGGTCAGCGGCGAGCGCAGGTCGTGCGACAGGTTGCTTACGCCTTCGCGCCGGAAGTGGTCAAGCCGGCGTAGCGCCGCCCATTGGCGCCGCACCGTGGCCAGCATCAATTCGAACGCGGCCGTCAGTTTGCCGAACTCATCCGGCGTGCGTGCGGGCAAGGCCAGATCCGTGGCACCCGGCGCTCCCGACTCCAGGCCGTCGCGTGACACGTTGGTCACGGCGCGGGTCAGCAGTCGCAACGGCCGCGTCACCGTGGCGATGACCCAGGCCGCCAGCAAGGTAGTCAGCAACACCACGCCGGCTATCGCCGCGATACCGGGCCTGGCTAGCGTGCTGCCAAACGTCTGCAGCCGGTCGGGCGAAAGTTCCGGCTGGTGGAAAACCAGGTAGAGGTAGCCGGAAACCGGCTCGTCGTTGCGGATAAGGGAACGGCGCAGCGCGCGCGCCGCAATCACGGCGTGGGCGTCCATGCGCTCGGGGTCGTCTCCCATGACAAACGCCATGTCCGAGCCGCTGATGGCCCTTTGCACCGGCGCCAGGGCCACCTTGAAGCCGGGCGGCAGAATCGCCTTGCCCGTGGACGACAGCACCGTGCCCTGTGCATCGAGCAGGTAGAGCTGTGTATCGGGTTCGAACAGCAGCAGGTTGCGCAGGAACTGGTTGAACTCGTCGGGCTGGCGCGCGTGCATGTCGAACAGGTTGTCGTACATGGCAACGACACGACCGAGGAACATGTCGGCACGATGAAAACTCATCTCGTGCTCGAGTCGCTGGAAAGCAAACAACACGGTTGCAATCACACCCAGCGCCGTCAGCGCCCCGGTGACAAAAATGGTCAGCGCGATCTTGAAGCGCACGCTCACCGCGACACCTTCGCAGTGTGTGCTTCGGTGCGAGCGTGCTTGGGGAGGCCCGGCGCTGCGCTCACAGGAGTACCTCTGCCCTGCGCGCTGCGCCGAGAGCGCCGTTCGCGCGGTCCGACAACAAAACGGTCAAGCCGGCGCCTCGCGCATCTTGTACCCGGCGCCGCGCACCGTCAATATCAGCCGGGGGCGCATGGCATCGGTCTCGAGCTTGGCGCGCAGGCGGTTGATGTGGGTGGTGACGGTGTGTTCGTAGCCGTCATGGGTGTAGCCCCACACTGCGTCCAGCAGTTGCGCGCGCGAAAACACATGGCCCGGCGACTGGGCAAAGTGCAGCAGCAGGTCGAATTCGAGTGCCGTGAAATCGATCTCCTGGCCCTTGTAACGCACGCTGCGTTTGGATGGCAGGATTTCGAGATCGCCGTTGCGCAACAGCCCACCTGCGCCAGGGGACCCGGCTTGCGCCGAACGCAGCATGTCGGCGCGGCGCAGCAGGGCCTTTACACGCGCCAACAGTTCGGCCAGTGAAAACGGCTTTGTCAGGTAATCGTCGGCGCCCAGTTCCAGCCCGAGCACCCGATCAAGTTCGGTGGACTTGGCCGTGAGCATCAGGATCGGCGTGGCGCGTCCGCGCGCACGCAGCGCCTTGCACACCTCCAGACCATCCATTCCCGGCATCATCAAGTCCAGGATCAGCAGGTCGCTGGCCACTTCATTCTGGCTGGCCAGCGCCGCCACGCCGTCCGCCACCGCCGTTACGTCATAGGACGCATTGCGCAGGTTCATCACCAGCAAATCGCGAATATCGGCCTGGTCTTCGGCGACAAGGATGGTGGAAGGCATGGCTGATTGTCGGCTCGTGCATGGGTTTCTTACCCAAATGTTATCTCCCTGTGACATTGCGGGACCCTGGCGCGAGGCGGCGCGGCCACAGTCGATCCATCCACACGCAACGCTGGAGACAAGCATGCAGACCACCGCCAACGTTCCCTCGGCCGCCGCCTTCAACCCCGCAATGGGCTTTCCATTCGACTGGAGCGAAATGTTCTCGCACCGCAACGCGCTGGTGCGTTTCGCCAAGACACGCCTGCAAGACCCGATGCTGGCCGAAGACGTGGTGCACGACGTATTCGAGGCGGTCCTGTCCG
>JANNDB010000983.1:0-3156 GCA_031387285.1 Betaproteobacteria bacterium
CCACCAGGTTGCCGCGGCTGGTGTACTCGGCCGCCAGGCTGGGGTCGGCCTCGATGTCCAGGCAGGGGTAGGCCACGCCCGGCGAATAGGCCAGCGACAGGTCGCGCTGGTTCGAGAGCGGCTTGGTTGGCGTGACTGAAATCTTGCCGCGGGTCGGGCCGCGGTGGTATTCGCGGGCCGCTTCGCGCAGCGCGTGTTCTGCCGGGGGCAGTGCTTTTTCCATGGGGAAGTCTCCTGGTACCGATGCCGGAAAGGCTACTGCATCAGGGCCGGTTTGTGGATCGGTGTTTGTGCCGGGGTCAAGGGGGCTGGTGCGCACCTGCGGCGGCGGGACTATTCCAGTGCGCCAGTTCAAAAAGCAGGCCATTGCGGGTAAGCTGTGGGCCTTGACCATGCCCCGGGGCGCCCCCCTGATCAACCATGAAACCCAATGACCTGCCAAGCACCCTGGACCTCGTGTTGCGGCACCAGCGCGAAGCTTATTTTGCCCATCCGGTGCCGACGCTGGCCGAACGCCGCGCCGACCTGAAGACGCTGCAGCGCTTTGTGCGGGAGAACACCGACGCCTTGTGTGACGCCATCAGCGCCGACTACGGGCACCGTTCGCGCCATGAAACCCTGCTGGGTGAAATCGTCCCCGTGCTCACCGGCATCGACCATGACTTGAAGCATCTGCGCAGCTGGATGAAGCCGCAACGCCGCTCCGTCGACCTGCGCAGTTTTTTCGGCGCGCGCAACCGCGTGATACCCCAGCCGCTGGGTGTTGTCGGGGTGATCGTGCCGTGGAACTTCCCGCTCAATCTGAGCCTGTTGCCGCTGAGCGCGATTTTCGCGGCCGGTAACCGCGCCATGGTCAAGATGAGCGAGAACTCGCGCACCCTGAGCCGCTTGCTGATCGAACGCATGCCGACCTACTTCCCCGAGGAAAAGCTGCAGTTCTTCGAAGAGACCGGTGCTGTAGGCATCGCGTTTTCCAAGCTGCGCTTCGACCACCTGCTGTTCACCGGGTCCGGCACCACCGGCCGCGCGGTGATGACCGCCGCCGCGCAGAACCTGTGCCCGGTGACGCTCGAACTCGGTGGCAAGGCGCCCGCCATTCTGTGCGACGACTTCCCCATGCAGGTTGCAGCCGAGCGCATCCTGTTCGTGAAGTTTTTCAACGCCGGCCAGATCTGCACCACCGTCGACCATCTGTGGATGCCCGGGCCGAAGGTCGCGGCCTTTGTGGAGGCAGCGAAAAAGATCGTGAAAGCGCGCTACCCGACCCTGGGTTCGACCGACTACACCTCGATCATCGACGAGCGATCCTTTGACCGCCTGCTGGAGGCGCTGCAGGACGCGCGGGACAGAGGCGCCAACCTGGTGAAGCTGCAGGACGGCCCCGGGTTCGACCGCGCCACGCGCAAGATCGCCCCGACCATCGTGCTCAACGCGCCGCCCGACAGCATCCTGTGGCAACGCGAGATCTTCGGGCCGGTGCTGCCGATTCGCAGCTACGAAAAGCTCGACGACGTGGTCAGCGCCATCAACGCCGGTCCGCGCCCGCTAGCGTTCTACCCGTTTTGCAATAACGCGAAGACCGTGCAGTCACTGCTCGACCGCGTGATGTCCGGCGGCGTTTCGGTCAATGACGCCTTGTTCCACGTGGGCCAGCATGACCTGCCATTCGGCGGTGTTGGTGAGTCGGGCATGGGGCACTACCACGGCAAGGAAGGCTTCCAGACCTTTTCGAAGCTGCGGCCGGTGTTCTACCAGGCGCGCTTTTCAGCGCTCAAGTTCATGATGCCGCCGTATGGCAAATTCGCTGATCGGCTGCTCGGATTTTTGATGAAGTGATGTGGTGGCCGTTCTGCAGTCGAGTGTCCGACGCCTCCTGTTTGGAATAGGGCACACGCTCGCATGCCCACGCCAGTAATCGTCGCCCTCGACTTTCCTACTAAAGCGCAAGCTTTGGCACTGGTCCAGGAACTTGGAGAAGAGGCCACCTCCTACAAGGTCGGCCTTCAACTCCTGACCGAAGAGGGGCCACAGATCGTTCGCGAACTGGTTGCCCAGGGGAAATATGTTTTCCTCGACCTCAAGCTGCACGAAATCCCGAACTCTGTCGCCGGTGCGGTGCGTGCTGCCGGCAAGCTCGGCGCGTCCATGGTCACGGTGCACGCATCGGGCGGCTCCGCTGTGCTCCGCGCGGCAGTCGCCGCAGCGGCGGCGTTTCCTGAACTCAAGGTGCTGGCGCTCACAGTGATCACGAGCCTGCAAGACGAAGATCTCCCTGAAGTCGGCCTGGCGCCCTCCGTGCGGCAGCAAGTTGAGCGGTTGGCAGATCTCGCCGCCCGTTGTGGCTGTCACGGCGTGGTGGCGTCTGCCCACGAAGCCGCCTACCTGCGTGCCCGACTTGCGCAGGGAACGTGCATCGTCACGCCAGGTATTCAATTGGCCGGTGCAAGCTCCGCCGACCAGGCGCGGGTTGCAACGCCCGCCTTTGCCCGAGAGTCCGGCGCAACGCACATCGTTGTGGGCCGCTCCATCACCCAGTCCGACAACCCGCGCGCTGCTCTCCAGGCAGCGCTCGCCGGTATGCATGATTGAACCAGGATGTGCCCCACCACCTGCGTCCGCTGGGGCCACCGTTCCAGTCGCCTGACTGTCAGGCTCGCTAGCCCGCGCTTTCACACGTCCGGCACGACCCGATGCTGCGCCATGGCCTCCAGCGCCAGCACGAGCGCCGAATGGTCGAGCTGCCCATGCCCCAAGGCTGCACAGGTCTGCATGAGCTGAGCCGCCATAGCCGTTTGCGGCAGCGCCATATCGAGTGCCCGCGCACTTTGTAGCGCGAGCCCCAGGTCCTTCTGGTGCAAGGCAATCCGGAACCCCGGGTTGAATGTGCGCTTGATCATGCGTTCGCCATGCACCTCCAGGATGCGGCTGGACGCAAAACCGCCCATCAGCGCCTGGCGCACCTTGGCCGGGTCGGCGCCGGCCTTGGACGCAAACACCAGCGCCTCGCTGACGGCGGCGATGTTGAGCGCCACGATGATCTGATTGGCCACCTTGGTGGTCTGGCCGTCGCCATTGCCGCCCACCAGCGTGATGTTCTTGCCCATCAGTTGCAACAGCGGCAGCAGCGCATCAAACGTGGCCTGCGGGCCGCCCACC
>JANNDB010000987.1:0-2522 GCA_031387285.1 Betaproteobacteria bacterium
GGCAAAGTCACGGCCCACCGCAAGCACGACGTAATCTTCCCCTGGTGCACCCCAGCCCCAGCGGTCGTTGGTCGGGTCGAAGTCGCACCAGCGCCGTTCGGTCGGCAGATCCGGCAGGCACACCGAAATCCAGGCGTGTGACGCGTCGCCACCCAGGGTGGGCGCCTGTCCCGGTTCGGGCCGGGTCAGCAGATATCCGCTCACGTAGCGCGCGGCCAGTCCTACAGAGCGTAGACAGGCCAGCATGATGTGGGCGAAATCCTGGCAGACTCCCTTGCGCTGCGCCAGGGCCGTGAGCGCGGGCGTGCTCACCTGGGTACTCTGGCTTTCGTAGCGGAAATCGCCATGGATGCGGTGCATCAGGTCCAGCGTCGCAGCAAACAGGAATGTACCTGGCACAAAGCTGGGTCGCGCGTAGCTGGCGAAGTCGGCGTGGCGGGGCACATAGGGCGAGGCGAAGACGAACTCGGTTGCCGGGTCATGGCTGCCATCGGCGCGGAAGCGGAAACGCTCGCGCACCTGCTCCCAACAGATGCTGCTGGCCGGCATGTCGTCTGCCGTCGTGTGCACTACGCTGTTGGCGACCACACGTAGACGCTCGTGCGGGGTCTGCAGCGAAATGAAAGTGCGGTGGTTGCCAAATACGTCCAGTGCGGCGCTTTGCTGCTCTGGCTCGGGCTCCACCTGCAGGGCGTGCGCCAGCAACTGCTGCTGCGGCGTGTCGCGCGGCCGCAGGTACGCCATGTGCTGTGCCACCTCGACGGCCGGCGTGTAGTCGTAGCAGGTTTCGTGCGTGACCTGTAGCTGCATCACATTCCCACACTTTTTTTGGTTTCGCCCGAATGGGTGAAGTAGGTCGTTCCGACGACTTCGGATAGCTCGAACACCGCCGTGTTGTATGTTTGCAGCGCCTGGCGCAGGTTGGTCAAGGTTCCCACGTCGCCACCGCCGGCCGGGGGTTCCACGGCACACAGTTCGGCCAAGGTCCAGGCCTTGGGATCGGGCACGCGGTAGGACAACGCGCTCAGTTCATTGGGCTCGCTTCCGGCCAGCTTGGCCAGTCGACCGCGCAGGGTACGCGCCACCCAGGCCAGCGAGCGCGGGTTGTCGCCGTCCAGGACCAGCAGGTCGACCAGCGCCGCCATCTCGCGACTTTGCTGGAACTGTGCCCTAAACGTGATGGTGCTGTCGAACAGGGCCACGATCGCCTCGAAGCCCGCCTCATGGTGCACGGCCCCTGTCTCCAGCCCCAGGTCCAGCGATCGTGCCAGAAAGCCCAGGCGCTCCACATGACGGCCAATGCTGAGCAGACGCCAACCGTCATCGCGCGTCATGCGGTCGGTCTGGGCTCCTGTGATGGCTGCCAGATGGCGCGCTGCGGTTTTCAGTATATTGAGGGTGGCCACCACCGGGAACTCGCCGTCGTGGGCGATCCCCCGGCAGCCTTCGACCAGCTCGTCGTGCGCCTGCACAATCTGGTTCCAGTGTTCCTGTGACAGTCGCTCGCGCACGGCGGACCCTGCCATGCGCACCGCGCGCAGGTTGAAGGCGACGCTGGTGCCATGTTCGCTGTCTCCCAGTGCGGCAATAAGGGAGCGTTCGAAGACGCGCCGTGACTGTTGGGGCGGCGGTACGCTGGCCAGGACCAGCGAATGTGTGACCGCCAGACGGCCTAGCCAGGCCAGCAACGAGGGGGAGGACTGGTTCTCCCCGCCCAGGCATTCCAGCGAAAGGCGTGCCAGCGCTATGCTGTTTTCGGCCCGTTCGGTGTAGCGCCCGAGCCAGAACAGGTTCTCGGCGGCGCGGCTGGTGACCAGGCGCTTGCGTTGCGCCACGCTGCCCGGGGTGAGTGCAGGTGCCAGCAGGCTGGTGCGGTCGACCTCGCCACGTGTCATGACCCACACGTCAGCGCTGCTGCCGCCACGCTGCATCGTGGCAATTTCGGCGTTGGCCATCGCCACCCGTGCCAGGCCGCCCGGCAGGACCTGCCACGAGCGTTCGCCATTGCACACTGCGAAGACCCGCAGCATGGTGGAGCGAGGCAGCAGTCGGCCGCCATCAGCGCCAGCGCCGCCGTCGCGCTGCCAGGTTGGCAGTTGGGATAGCGGCAGATAGGCCTGGATGGTGTGGTCGTCGCCCTGGCGCGCGACGCGCCCGGCCCATTCGTCGACTTCACGCGGCGAGAGGTCGCGCGCCAGCACGGGCTCGAAGTTGCCATGGTGGACCGAACCCGGATAGGTCGGCTTGATGGCGCACTCGGCCAGTTGCGGCAACACCTCCTCCATCGCGCTGCGTTCGCCGCACCACCAGGTCGGCAGCGCGGGCAACTTCAGTTCCTGGCCGAGCAACTGGCGGCACAACGCCGGCAGAAAGCCCAGCAAGGCGGGCGACTCCAGAAAGTCCGATCCGGGCGCGTTGGCCACCAGCACGTTGCCGGCGCGTATCGCCTGCAGCAATCCCGGCACGCCCAGGGTGGAGTCGGAACGCAGCTCCAGCGGGTCCAGGAACTGGTCGTCCATGCG
>JANNDB010001001.1:0-2082 GCA_031387285.1 Betaproteobacteria bacterium
GCATCACTTCCTTGCCGATGCCATCACCGGCAATGACTGCAATTTTCTTCTTGCTCATCGTGTTTCCTGAATCGATAGGTTTTCATTGCGCGCAGGCCAGGACGGATTGTGCACACGCTGTTCAGCGCGCGCTGCGCAGGACCAGACTGACGCCGAGTGCGGTGACAGCCATGCCCAACAGGGTGACGGCGGTGATCGGCTCGGAAAACAGAAACCAGGCCATCAGCGCCGCGGTGGGAGGCACAAGGTAGAAAAGGCTGGTTACCGAGGTGGCGGCGCCGCGCTGTATGAGCACATACAGCAACGAACTGCCACCCAGCGTCAAGACCAGCACGGACCAGGCCATGGCGCCGGCCATCTCGGCATTCCAGCGCATGCCATCAGCCTCCAGCAGTGCCAGCGGAAGCGTTACCAGCAGCGCTGCGAGCAATTGGACGACGTTGGCGCTGCGCACGTCGCAGGGCGCCACGAAACGCTTTTGGTACAAGGTACCGGCGGTGATGGAAAGCAGCGCCACCAGGATCAGCGCCAGATTGAACAGGCTGGCCTGATCCCCGACACTACCCTGGGTGAACTTGCGCGAAACCACCAGCACAAGGCCAGCCAGCCCCAGCAATAGTCCGAGCCACTCGCGCGACGAGACCTTGCTGCCACGCGCAGAAAGCCACAGCGCAGTCAACACCGGCTGCAACCCGACAAACAGGGCCGCCAGGCCGGAGCCCATACCGGATTTGACGGCGGCCCAGACCCCACCGAGATACATGGCGTGCATCAACACGCCGGTCACGGCGAGATGCAGCCACTGCACACGGCCGGCCGGCCAGGCCACTCCGGCCCACCAGACCCAGGGCAGAAAACACGCGAGCGAAAGGGCATACCGCAGGGCCAGGAACTTGAATGGCGGTGCGTGCGGCATACCGTACCGCGCCACGATGAAGCCAGTGCTCCAGATCAGCACAAAGACCAGCGGCATGGCGCGCAGAAAAAAACGCGCGGCGCTCATTTCACGCGCGCTCGAATCTCCGGTAACGCCTTTTGCAAGTAATACACCATGGACCAGATGGTCAGGATTGCGGCGATCCAGATCAGCCAGTTACCCCAGGCACGCGTAGGAATGAGGCCGAACAGGACACCGTCAAACAGCAGGAACGGGATCGCCACCATCTGCCCAACCGTCTTGAGTTTGCCGATCATGTGGACGGCGACGCTCTTGGACGCGCCAATCTGGGCCATCCATTCGCGCAGCGCAGATATGGCGATTTCGCGGCCGATGATGATCAAGCCCACGAACACGTCGGCACGGTTCAGGTGGACCAGTACCAGCAGGGACGCGCAAACCAGAAACTTGTCTGCGACCGGATCCAGAAACGCACCAAACGAGGAAGTCTGATTCAGCTTGCGTGCCAGGTAACCGTCAAGCCAGTCGGTGGCGGCAAACAGCACGAACAGCACGGTGGCGATCAGGTTCTTTTCAGCGACGGAAGCAAGTGAATCGGGGAGATAGAAAATCCCGACGATCAGCGGGATCGCGACAATCCGCGTCCAGGTCATGATGGTCGGAATGGTCAGGAACATCATGTCATTGTGGCATGCCCCCTGCCCGGAAAAACGCCTTCGCAGGCTCAGCGCAAAGCGCGGTAGATATGTTGAGCGAGCTCGCGCGAGATGCCCTCCACACCGGCGAGGTCGTCCACACTTGCCAGCCCTACGCCGCGCACACCGCCAAATCGTTGCAGCAGGCGGGCGCGCCGCTTCGGGCCGACACCGGGGATTTCCTCCAGTTGTCCGCCGCCAACACGGATACGCGCGCGCTTGGCCCGCATGCCGGTGATGGCAAAACGGTGGGCTTCGTCGCGCACCTGGGCGATCAGCATCAGGGCAGCCGAGTCCCGCCCCAGGTACACCTTGTCCCGGCCGTCTGCAAAAACCAGTTCCTCCAGGCCGACCCGGCGCCCCTCGCCTTTTTCGACCCCGACGATGACCGACAGGTCCAGGCCCAGCGTGGCGAAGACATCGCGCGCCATCGCAACCTGGCCCTTGCCGCCGTCCACCAGCACCAGATCGGGCAGTCGCACCGCAGGG
>JANNDB010001060.1:0-2327 GCA_031387285.1 Betaproteobacteria bacterium
GGACGCGTGAGTTCGGGCATGTTCGGCCACACTTTGGGCAAGTCGCTGGGCATGGGTTATGTCACCAATCCGGAGGGACTGGCCGACCGCGACTACCTGCTGGCGGGCCAGTACGAGATCGAGGTTGCCGGCGTGCGCCACGTGGCCGACGTATCCCTTGCTCCGTGGTATGACCCCAGCAGCGCACGTGTGAAAGACATCGGTCCATCCGCGACCGGCGCCTAGGCACAACAGCAGATGGCGATCCAACCCCTGCTGCAACAGGCACCCGACCCCGCGCAAGGCTCGGCGAACGACGCGCTTGCCCTGGATCCGGAAGCCGCCATTGGCGAGCAGCTGCGCGAGCTGCGACAGGTGAAGAACCTGACCTTGCGCCACGTGGCTGACAAGGCGGGCATCTCGGTGAGTTACCTCAGCCAGCTGGAACGCAACCAGTCGCGCCTGCCGATTGGTGTACTCAAGAAGCTGGCCGATGTGCTCGGCGTCCACATGAACTGGTTTTTCCAGAGCAGCGGCGACGGTGTGGCCGCTGAACGCGATGTGGTGGTGCGCGCGGCGAACCGGCGCCGCATGTCGTTCACCGGCCTGGGCATCACGGAAGAGTTGTTGTCGCCCAACCTGGCCGGGCCGCTGGAGCTGCTGCTGAGCACCATCGAACCAGGCGCCGACAGCGAGGACTACAGCCATGACGGCGCAGAGGCCGGGTTTGTGTTGTCGGGCAGTCTGGACCTGTGGGTCTCGGGCCGCTACTTCCAGCTGCAGGAGGGCGACAGCTTCTCCTTCAAGAGCACCGAGGTGCACCGCTGCGCCAATCCGGGCACACAGGCCACGCGGGTACTGTGGGTGATTACACCGCCGCACTATTGAGCGGCGCCGTTCCAGACGCCGTAATTCGGCCACGGTAGTTTGCGAAACAGAGGGGTCCCATGCCACTACAAGCCATCGACACCATCGATACCGCGCGCTACCCGATCGCCGAGCCGGGTGCGGCGCGCGACGCGCTGATCGCATCCTTGCGCGCCGAACTCGAGGCCAACGGCTGCGCCGTGCTCAAGGGTTTCGTGCGCGCCGAGCGGATCGGGGAACTGGTGGCCGAGAGCGACCGCGTGGCGGTGCACGGTCACCGCAACTTCAACCGCACCAACGTCTATTTCACCCAGGACAAGCCGGAGCTGCCGGTGCAGCACCCGTTGCGGCGCTTCTTCGACCGCTCGAACGCCTTCGTGCCGGCCGACAACTTCGGTCCCGACAGCATCCTGCGCGCGATCTACGAGTGGCCGGCCTTCGCGCCCTTCATCCAGGACGCCCTGGGCGAGGAGCGGTTCTACCGCTACGCCGACCCGCTGGCCGACGTGATCGTCAACCTGGCCGAGGCCGGCAACGGTTTCCCCTGGCACTTCGACACCAACAACTACACCGTGACGCTGGCGATCCAGAACGCCGAGTCCGGCGGCGCCTTCGAATACAGCCCGCACCTGCGCACCCCGACCGATGAGAACTATGCCGGTGTTGAGGCCGTGCTCGACGGCGATAGCCGGCTCATCCGGACCCTGCATCTGGAGCCGGGCGACCTGCAGATCTTCAAGGGGCGCTATTCGCTGCACCGCGTGACGCCGCTGCAGGGAACGCGGCCGCGCTACGTCGCCATCTTCAGCTACGTCGAAGAGCCGGGGATGGTCGGCAGCCCGGAGCGCACGCGCCAGCTGTATGGCCGGGTGCTGCCGATCCACCTGGAGCGCGCGGGCTTGCGCAACGATGCGCTGATCGACTGACGACATGGCGCGCGACCGCTTCGATGTGTCGGGTGGCGGCGCCACCATGAAAGCGGTGGTGACCACCGGCAACGGCGGCTACGACCGGCTGGTCTATCGCGACGTGCCGCTGCCGGCGTTGTCGCCCGGCGAAGTGCTGCTGCAGGTGCTGGCGGCCGGCGTCAACAACACCGAGATCAACACACGCCTGGGCTGGTATTCGGAGTCCGTGGGCACGGACACCGCCAGCGCCGCGCTGGCGCAGGAACAAAGCGCGGTTGCCAAGGCCGACGGAGGCTGGAGCGCGCCCACGCCGTTCCCCTTCATCCAGGGCACCGACTGCTGCGGGCGCATCGTCGCGGTGGCAAGCGGCGGCGACGCCAGCACCATCGGCGCGCGTGTGCTGGTGCGGCCCTGCATGCGGCCGGGCGGATTCGGTTCGATGGAAAACATCTGGATGGGCTCGGACTTCGACGGCGCATTCGCACAGTTTGTCAAGGTGAGAGCGACGGAGGTCTTCGCTCTGCAGTGCGACTGGAGCGACGTCGAACTCGGCTCGATCCCGTGCGCCTACGG
>JANNDB010001091.1:0-1746 GCA_031387285.1 Betaproteobacteria bacterium
GCGGCGCGCGCAGCGCGCTTCGTTGTCATTCTCATCGCGCCTGTCTGAGCGGAGCGGCCGCAGGGCGCGCAGCGAGTTGCGCGATGCGCCCCAGGCCCGAGCACCGCAGGGCAGTCGGTCCGCAGGCCGACCGCCACAGCATGAGCCTCCGGCCAGCCCCATCGGCCGAGATGCTCCCCGCCAACCAACCCGCGAAATAAACTCAGTTCCCCGCGCTCGCCATCTTGCGCCGTGAAATCGCACTCTCCAGCCACCCCAGCTCCATTTCCGGAACCGAGGACAGCAGCAGGTCGGTGTAGTCGTCGTAGGGTGGGGTGAGCACCTCGGTCTTGGTGCCGTAACGCACGATCTTGCCCTGGTACATGACGGCGATCGAATCGGCGATGGCTTTCACGGTGGCCAGGTCGTGTGTGATGTACAGGTAGGCCACGTCTTCGACCTTCTGCAGGTTCAAGAGCAGCTTGAGGATGCCATCGGCCACCAGCGGGTCGAGTGCGCTGGTCACCTCGTCGCAGATGATCAGCTTGGGTTTCGCCGCCAGCGCGCGCGCGATGCACACCCGCTGTTTCTGCCCGCCGGAGAGTTCGGCCGGGTAGCGGTCGATGTAGCCCGAGCCCATCTCGATCTCGTCGAGCAGTTGCTGCACGCGGCGGCGCTTTTCGTCCCCGCGCATGCCGAAGTAGAACTCCAGCGGGCGCCCGATGATCTTGCCCACGGTGTGGCGCGGGTTCATCGCCACGTCCGCCATCTGGTAGATCATCTGCAGGCCGCGCAGCTGCTCCTTGCTGCGATCGGGCAGGCGTGCGGGCAGCAGCTTGCCGTCGAACACGATGTCACCCAGCATGGGCGGCAGCAGGCCGGTGATGACCCGCGCCAATGTCGACTTGCCGGAACCCGATTCACCCACCACCGCAAGTGTCTGGCCGCGGCTGAGCTGCACCGACACCTCGTCGAGCACCTTGATCTGGCGCCCGGAATAACTGGCGGTGACCTTGCGCACCTCCAGCAGCGGCTGCGCCGACGGCTGGAGCTCCTCATGTGCGATCTGGCGCACCGATACCAGTGCGCGGGTGTATTCCTCGCGCGGCGCATGGATGATCTGTGCGGTGGCGCCGAGCTCCACCATCTTGCCGTTGCGAAGCACCATGATGTCGTCGGAGACCTGCGCCACCACGGCGAGGTCGTGCGTGATGTAGAGCGCCGCCACGCCGGTGTCGCGGATCGCCTCCTTGATGGCGGCCAGCACGTCGATCTGGGTCGTGACGTCCAGCGCCGTGGTCGGCTCGTCGAACACGATCAGGTCGGGCTCGGCGCACAGTGCCATCGCCGTCATGGCGCGCTGCAGCTGGCCGCCCGAGACCTGGTGCGGGAAGCGCTGGCCGAAGTGTTCCGGGTCGGGCAGGCCGAGTTTCTTGAACAGGGCGATGGCGCGTTGTTCGGCCTGGGCGCGGTTGGCCACGCCGTGGTGCAGGGCGCTCTCCACCACCTGCCCCATCAGCCGGTGCGAAGGGTTGAAGGCCGCAGCGGCCGACTGCGCCACATACGACACCTCCTTGCCGCGCAGCTTGCGCAGGCCCGCAGCGCCGCCCTTGAGGATGTCGCGCCCGCTGAGGAAGACTTCGCCGCCGGTGATGCGCACGCCGCCACGCCCGTAACCCAGCGCAGAGAGGCCGATGGTCGACTTGCCGGCGCCCGATTCGCCGATCAGCCCCAGCACGCGGCCTTTTTGCAGCGTCAGCGAAACGT
>JANNDB010000234.1:0-4824 GCA_031387285.1 Betaproteobacteria bacterium
GAAGATACCGAGGACCACCGTGTCGTCTGCTAACGTGGCCGGCAACGCACCCAGCATCCATGGGTGCACAAGCCAGACGTCGCGGCTGGCCACGCTGGCAGCCTGAGGCAGCGTCCAACGCAGCTCGGCCGGTGGGTCGGCACGCAGCCGCGGCTCAGGGGTCGTGGGGCAGTCCGGCGTTGCGCTTGGCCCGGGCCGCGACGCCGGCGGCGGCTGTCGTGCCATCTTGTCCAGGGCTTCGTAGGATTGGTCGATCACGCTGCACGGGCTGTGCCACGGCGCTGGCGCGTAGCGGGCCACGTTGTCGGCATTGAACAGATAGGGTTTGCTGCTGCCCGTGCCGGCCACCCACTGCCAGCTAAGGTGATTGCTGGCAAGGTCGCCGTCGAGCAGATGGCCGTACAGCCAATCGGCACCGGCGCGCCAGTGCACGTGGCGCACGTGCACGACATAACTGGCCAGCCACATGCGCGCGTGGTTGTGCAGCATGCCCGTTGCGTAGAGGGTGCGTACCGCCTCGTCAACCACCGGCACGCCGGTGCGAGCCTGGCGGATGTCATCCGGCAGCGCGCGGGCGTAGGCATCCTCGGGCAGCGGACCTTCATGCAGCGATTGCAGGATGCCGCTGCCACGGTGCTGCCAGACATGACGGAAGTAGGCACGCCAGCCCAGCTCGTATACGAACTTGTGCTGCACGTCCAGCTTTTGCCGCGTGGTGACGCCGGCTAGCACGTCGGCCAGCGTGACGAAACCGTGCGTAATGTACGGCGACAGCTGGCTGACGGCGCCACCGAGCGCATTGCGTGTGCGCGCGTATGCGGCCGGCTGTACGGCGGCGATACGGGCCTGGGCCGCAGCCAGCGTGGGCGCGAAACTCTCAGGCATGCGGCTCGACCCCGGCTTCGACCCCGACCTCGCCACGGCGGATGGCCGCCGCGCGTTCATGGACGGACTGCTTTTGCGCGGCCGTCAGCCGCGCCACGTTCTTCACCTGCAACGCCATGCGCGTGTTCCGGGCCAGCGCCGCTTCATGGCGCATCAGGAACTCCCAATACAGTGTCGTGAACGGGCACGCACTGTCGCCGCTGCGCTGTGCGGGGTCGTAGCGGCAGCCCTTGCAGTGCGGGCTCATGCGCTGGATGTACTTGCCAGTGGCGATGTAGGGCTTGCTGCCCATCACGCCACCATCGGCATACTGGCTCATGCCCAGGGTGTTGGGCAACTCCGCCCATTCCACGGCATCGACGTAGACCGCCAGGTACCAGGCGTGCACCTGCTTGGGCTGCACACCGAGCATCAGCGTGTAGAGACCGGTCACCATCAGGCGCTGGATGTGGTTGGCATAACCGTGCTCGAGCGTCTGCGCCAACGCATCGCGCAGGCAGGCCATGTCGGTGGCGCCGGTCCAGAACCAGCCCGGCAGGTCCTGCCGCGCGTCGAGTGCGTTACGTTCCAGGTAAGCCGGCATCTGGTTCCAGTAGACCCCGCGCACGTACTCGCGCCAGCCCAGGATCTGGCGAATGAAACCTTCGACGCTGGCCAGCGGCGCGTGGCCGTTGCGGTGCGCCGCTTCGGCCGCCGCCACCACTTCGCGCGGGTTCAGCAACTTGAGGTTTAGCGCAGCCGAAAGGTGCGCGTGGTAGAGCCACGGGTCGCCCGGCCACATCGCATCCTGGTAACGACCGAACAGCGGCAGTCGCTCGCGGATGAAGGATTGCAAGGACTGCAGCGCCTGGGCGCGCGTGACTGGCCAGGCAAAGCTTTGCAGCCGGCCGGGGTGGTCAGCGAAGCGGGTGTCGACGAGCGCGATGACCTCGCGCGTGGCGGCATCGGGCTCGAAGACGGTGCGCGCCGGCACGACGCCCGGGCCGGCAGCGCCAAAAGCCTCGCGGTTGTCGGCGTCGAAGTTCCACTGGCCACCGACGGGCTCATCGCCTTGCATCAAGATGCCATGCCGCTTGCGTTGCTCGCGATAGAAAAACTCCATGCGCAGCGACTTGCGGCCTTTGGCATGCGCGGCAAACTCGGCAATGCTGCTGAAATAGTGGCGATCCTCGTGGATATCCAGCGGCAGTTCACTGCGCTTGGCCGCGGCTTTGATGGCTTCCAGCACACGCCAGTCGCCCGGCGCGGTCATCACAAGGCGGGACGGCTTCAAGCGCAGGATGTCGGCCTGCAATTGCGAGCCCAGACTGCCGGCGTTGTCGGGTGCGTCCAGTCGCGTGTAGTGCAGCGGCCGGCCCAGGGCTTGCAGAGCCAGCGCGAAGTGGCGCATCGCCGCCAGGAACATCACCGTACGCGGCTTGCCTGACCACACATGGGTCGACTCTTCAGCTACTTCGGCCATCCAAACGGCGTCGACGCTCGCATCGAAGCCGTCGAAGGCCGCTGCATCGGGGTCGAGCTGGTCGCCCAACACGATGATCAGGGAGCGCAGTTCAGCCACGGGCAGCCTTGTTGCGCCGGCAGACGTCAGAGCAGTACTTCACGTCAGCCCAATTCTTTGCCCAGCGGCGCCGCCAACTCATGGCAAGACCGCAACCTGCGCAGGGCTTGCTGGGCAAAGCGGCCTTGTTGCCGCGAAAGCTGGCGTTGCGCAGCGTCACGGTCAATCCTGGCGGCCGGTCAGTGCTTTCACGCCTTCTTGGCCCAGGCGCTGCACCAGCCTGCGCCCGCCACCTGTTTGCCTGCGAACAGCGGGCAGCCGCCTGCCTTGTCGGCAGGCTTGCCCTGGTAGAGCGCGCAGTTGCTGCAGTTCTGGCCGGTGACGAACTTCGGAAACTTCTTGACGTCGACGCGCTTGGCGTCTGCCACGTAGCCGAGCGCACCTGCCTGGGTGTCTTTTTCGTCGAGCAGGGCCTGGGCTTGGGCGCTATTGCTTAGCGCTGCGCCGGAGGCAACCAGTGTCATCAGGAACACACGACGGGGGAGGGGTTGGTTCAATTGGGACTCCTTCAGGGGGTGGTGGGAAAAGTCAACGAAAGGACCCGGTGGCGAAGCGCCAGCGGTGCACCATGCATGGATGCCAGGGGTCGGGCCGGTCCACGCACTCGGCCAGCGCATGCGCCAGCGTGGCACCGGCAAGGCCAGCGCCAACTACTGCAACAGAACGACGGTTTCGCGTCATGACGCGCTGAAGTATACGACATTAGCGCTTCATAAAGAGTTCATATTGGCGTAAGTGCAAAAAATGGCACATAATATGAGTCAAAATAGCTTCAATTAAAAGAAATTATGGAAAAAATGAACACGTCAGTGGCGCTTCCCCCGCCAGCGATCGGCACACCAGATTCGTCGCTCCACCGCAGCGGCGCCGTGGCACGCATGTTGCGCATGCCTGTGGCGACGCTGCGCGTGTGGGAGCGCCGCTACGAGTTGACCCAACCAAAGCTGACGCCGGGCGGTCAGCGCCTGTACTCGGCTGACGACGTGCAGCGGCTGGCATTGATCAAACGGCTGACGGACCTGGGTCACGCCATCGGCAGCGTCGCACCGCTGGATATGCCACAACTACAGCGCGTGGCTTCCACGCATGCACAGGCTTTGGCGACCACCCAGAGCAACGAGCGCCCGGATGTGGATTACGCGCCACCCGTGCGGGCCTGGCGCCTGGCAGTGGTAGGTGTGGCGCTAGGTACCCGCATGCAGCGACCCGCGCTGCTGCGTCGGATTGGCCGGCCCGTGGAGCTGCTGGGGCCGTTCGACGATATCGCGCAGGCCGCCGCTGTAGTGGAGAGTTCGCGCCTCGACGCCTTACTCTTCCATGTGCCGCAACTGCACGGGGGCTGGCTGGCTGCTGTCGCAGCGGCTGCCCCGGCTCTTATGGGCGTACCGAAAGCCGTTCTGTACAGTTTTGCCGCCGATCCCGTGTGCGAGGCATTGGCAACGGCTGGCACGGCCTTGCTGCGAGAGCCGCAGCCCGACGCGGTGGTGGCGCAATGGCTGAACAGCCTGTCGAGCAAGGCAGCCACGGCGCCGCTGCTGGCAGAACTACCCGCGCCCGGTGCCGAGCCCGTGCCGCCGCGTCGCTGGGACGACGCGGCCCTGGCTGACTTCGCGAACCTGTCGCCGACGATTGCCTGCGAGTGCCCGAGCCATGTGGCCGAACTACTAATGCGGCTCTCGCACTTCGAGGCCTACAGCGCCGAGTGCGAGAACCGCAACGCGGCCGACGCCGAGCTGCATGGGCACTTGCGACGGGTTGCCACGGCCTCGCGTGCGCGTTTCGAGACTGCGCTCGAGCATGTGGCCCTGCACGAGGGCCTGCTGCTGCCCTCATCGGCGAAGGTCGGCGATACGGCAGTGGCATCGCATGCGCGGCGCGCCAAGGGCATCACTGCCGCAAGGCCAGGCCGTGAAACTGAATCGCCCCGGATTCGCTAGACAGCCCCGAGTCTCAGGAAAAATTGCCTTTCGTCCTGCCCACCGCCAACCTAGGGAACATACCTATCCACTTGTAGGATAGGCAACGGCAAAATTCTCCTATCCAACATGGAAGGAGACACCACCGTGACCCGTATCAGCAAACGAAGCTTCATCACCGGCGCTGCGGCGCTGGGCGCCGGCTTGGGCGCACCCACCCTTTTGCGCGCCCAGGCCACTGCCGTGCGCTGGGGTGAGTCGCTGGCCAACTCGCATCCCCAGGTGCAGATGGCAGAGCGCATCTCCAAGGACGTGAAGGAAAAAACCGGCGGCCGCATCGACCTGCAGGTGTTCCCCAACAGCCAGCTGGGCTCGGGCAAGGACATGATCGAGGCCGTCTCGTCGGGCGCGCTGCAGATGACCACCGACGGCGCGGGCGCTATCGGCGCCTTCCTGCCGCAA
>JANNDB010000009.1:0-9554 GCA_031387285.1 Betaproteobacteria bacterium
GGTCCGACAAACGCCGCGCCGGCATGCCCATGGACTGCGCATACAGCAGGAAGTCCGGGTTGTGCAGGTCGGTCGCTATCGGCCGGCCTGGGTACTTGAGTTCCTGGTGCATCCGGATCGCACCGTAGATGCCGTTGTTGAGCAGCACGACCGACAGCCGCAGCCTGCGCTGCACGGCCGTCACCAGCTCCTGCGCGTTCATCAGGAAGCAGCCGTCGCCGGCATAGGCCAGGACCTCGCGTCCAGGCGCCGCCATCGCCGCGGCGATCGCGGCCGGCACCGAGTAACCCATCGGCGCACAGATCGGCGCGAGCAGGCTGTCGGACGGGCGAAAGAGATGGTGCCGCAACACGAAGTGCGTGTAGTTGCCCGCGCCCAGCGTGCTGATCGTCGCATCCGGCAGCACCCGGCTCAGCGCCTGCACCGCCACACCCGGATTGACCCGGCCCGGGAATACCACCGGCTGCCGGAACGCCTCGAAGGCAGTGCGCAAGGCACGCGTGTGGTCGGCCCACGGCAACGCCAGCGGCTCCTCGGCTGCTGCGAGGGCCTGGCAGAACGGCGCCATGTCGCTGGTGATGGCCAGGTTGGGCTGCAGCACGAGGCCGAGCGCCTCGATCTGCGGCCCCACCTGCACGAAGCAGTGGCCGTCACGCACGACGGTGAGCCGGCTGTAGCGGGCGGTCTCGATCTCGCCGAGCTGGCCACCGATCAGCACGATCAGGTCGGCCTGCTCGAGGTAGGTGGCCAGCGCCGGTGGCGTGACCACGCCGATGCTGCCGACATAACCCGCGCTCTCGTTGTCGATCAGCTCCATGCGCCGGAAGGTCGATGCCACGGGCAATTTCCATCGCAGGGCCAGGTCGGCGACGTCGGCCCGGGCCTGCGGCGTCCACTGGGTTCCGCCGAGCAGCAGCAGCGGAGCCTGGGCCTGGCCCAGCAGCTGCAGCACCTGCGCCACCGCCGCCGCAGTCGGCGCGATCGGCTCGGCCCGCACCGGCAGCACGCCGCGCGGCAGCACGGACTCGAACTGCACATCTTCCGGAAAGGCCACCACCACCGGACCCGGCTTGCCGGTCATCGCGACCCGCAAGGCCTGGCGCATCACGGTCTCGATCGAACCGGCATGGTCGAGCTGGAACACCTGCTTGGCCATGCGGCTGTAGAAGGCGGCCAGGTCGATGTCCTGGAATGCGCCCAGTCCCTTGCTGCCGGAGGTGACGTCGCCGACCAGCAGCAGCATCGGTGTCCCTTCATGCTGGGCCGTGAGCACGCCGATGCTGGCGTTGCAGGCGCCCGGGCCCCGCGTGACCATGCACACACCGGGCCGGCCGCTCACCCGGCCAGCCGCCTCGGCCATGTAGGCGGCACCACCTTCGTGACGGCAGACGACGAGATCGAAGGCGTCGCCGCGCTCGCGCACCGCCTCCATGATGCCCAGGTAGCTCTCGCCGGGCACGCAGAACGCCCGGTCGATACCCTGGGCGATCAGGATGTCGAGCACGATTTGTCCAACGGTTCGGGATGCAGGGGTCGTCATCGGGAAAGCCTTTCCAATCCAGTTGCGGGGTGCTCACCGCCCCGCACCGCCGGCGCGTGGGCTGCGGGGGACGGGAACAATGCGTGCGCCAGCCGGCGCACGAGCGCGCCCAATCCGGCCGGGTCGGCTGCGCAACCGTAGACATAATGATCAGGCCGGACCAGTGCCACACGCGCCCGGTGAGCGGCCAGCCAGCTGGCAAAAACGCCATCGCGCTCCTGCACGTGTAGCGCGCCGCTGGTCGCGCTGCCCAAAGGCGCCGACCTGATTTCGACCAGGCTGCCGCGCAGCTGCGCCCAGAGGGTGCCGGCCTGCGGATCGAGCCAGGACGCAAGGCCATCGACATCACCCACCAGCAGGAAGCCGGGCGCACAGACGTCATCCAGGCGCCGTTCGCGGCCATCGCCGGATCGCACCCAGGGCTGCGGGAACAGCGCGCCGGCGCCGGGCTGTGGCTGCTGCTGCGCATCGAGGTCGATCAACCCGCCAGACAGCCCCGGTATGAACTTCTGGCGCACCGTCTCCGCTTTGCCCGACAGGAGTTCGGCCTCCAGCCGCGCATCGCGGTTCGCCGCGGCCACCGGATCGAGTTCGCCGATGATCATCCCGAAGGACTTGGCGTGACCAACAATGGTGCGCACATGCGGCTTGCGCTCGGGTCCGTAGGTGTGCAGGACCCGCGTGTCGTAGCGGCCTTCCAGCACACCCGCCAGCTTCCAGGCCAGGTTGCTGGCGTCGCGCACGCCGGCACACAGGCCCTGACCAAGAAAGGGTGGCATCTGGTGCGCGGCGTCGCCCATCAGGAATACCCGCTCGGTGTTCCAGCGCTCGACCACCAGCGCGTGGAAGCGGTAGATCGCGGTGCGCCAGAGATCGAAGGCGTCGACGTCGACGAAGCGGCTCCAGACCCGGCGCACCGCCGCCTCGTCAGCAAAGTCGTCCGGCGTTTCGCCCGGCAGCAACTTGATCTCCCAGCGGCGCAGGCTGCCCGGGCCCACCATGTACGTCCCCGGCCGTTCAGGCCTGCAGTATTGGACGGCGCGTGGCGGCAGACTGACCTGGCCGCGGATGCGCGCGTCGATGATCATCCACCATTCATCGAAGGCCAGGTCCTCGATAGTGCTTGCCAGCTCGCGGCGCACCAGGCTGCGCCCGCCGTCGCAGCCGACCAGGTAGCGGCACGACAGCGAAAGCGCGGCGCCGTCGGCGGCGCGGCGCACCTGCAGTTGAACACGGGCCGGCGACTCGGCAAAGCCCAGCAGTTCATGCCCCTCCCACAGCGCCACGGTCGTCTGCTGCCGCAGCGCATCGCGCAGGATCGCCTCCAGGTCGGGTTGGACGAACATCCATGACGGCTCCCAGGCGAGTGGCTGCGGCGGCGGCTGCGGATAGAAGCGTTTGATCACCTGGCCGCGCAGGCCCAGATAGTCGGTGCCCGGGTGGGGAATCGTGCCGCGCGCGATCGCGTCGGCCACGCCGCACTCCTGGAACACGCGCATGGCCTCGTGGTCCGCCGTGATGGCGCGCGGCTTGTCGTAGATCGCAACGGCCGACTCGAGCACCACCACGCGCAGCCCGCGCCGGCCCAGCAGCAGGGCCAGCGTGGCGCCCACCGGTCCGCAACCGACGATGGCGACATCGAAAGGCGGGTCGGGCCGGGCCATGCGCTTCGGGACGCGGCGAGTCGCGGCAGCGAAAGACGCCGGCGCTCAGGCCTTGGCCACGCGCGCGTAGCCGGTGCTGGCGCCATACAGGCGCGCGCGCTCGGACCAGTCGTGCGTCTGGTTCCACAGCGCCAGCACCTGCGGCGCCTCGTCCTCGAAAACGCGGTAGCGCGCAGGATCGCAGGTGCGTGTGGTCAGCTCCAGCCGATGGCCCGAGGGGTCGAAGAAATAGATCGACAGGATGAAATCGTCGTGGTTGGTCGGACCCACCACCTTGAGGCCGCGCGCCTCGAGATCGGCCTTGGCCTTGTGCAGTGTTTCGCGGCTGTCGACCTCGAAGGCAAAGTGCTGGATCCAGTCCGGCGATTCGAGGTCCTTCATGTTGCCCGGGTCCTTCGGGCATTCGAAGAACGCGATCGAGCTGCCGTCCTCCATTTCCAGGAAGATGTGGATGTGCGGGCTGTACTTGCCGGTCGAGGGTACATGGTCCTCTCCCATGGCGTGCGCGAACTTGAGTCCGAGCACCTCGGTGTAGAACCGCACCGTCTCGGCAGCGTCCTTGCAACGGAAGGCGGCGTGGTTGAGTTTCTTGCACAGCATGGTGGTGGTCTCCGCTGACTAGGGGTGTAACACGATGAAAGCGCTGCAATGGCGGTCGCGCGAGCGCAGGCTGGCGAGCTTCATGGGCGGGCCTCCGGCTTCATCAGTCGAGGCTGAGACCGGTGCCCTTGGCCGGCTTCTCCCACGCGGCAAAGTCGGCCTTGAGGCGGGAGGCGAGTTCCGCCGAACTCGACCCGATGGGTTCGAACCCCATCTTCATCAGCTTGTCGGCCATGTCCGGGCGTTTGATGGCACGCACTACCGCACGGTTGAGGCGCTCGACGACATCGGGCGCCATGCCGGCCGGGCCGAACATGCCGAACCAGGAACTGGCATCCATGTTCACACCCTGTTCCTTGAGCGTGGGCACGTCGGGCACCTGCGGGTCGCGCTGGCCGCCGGTCACCGCCAGCAGCCGCGCCTTGCCGGCCTTGTGGAACTCGGTCGTCTCGGACAGCGCGTCGATGCGATAGGACACCGTGCCACCCAGCATGGCGGTGTTGGCCGGCGCACCGCCCTGGAACGGGACCGCGGTGAACTTGGCGTCGATCAGCTGGCCGAGCCAGACCGCCAGCACGTGGCCGGCACTGCCTTCGCCGGAGGTACCCACGGTGGCACTGTTCGGATCCTTCCTCGCCTTGTCGGTCATCTCGGCGATGTTCTTCACTCCGGCGCCGGGGCCGGCGGTGACGCCGAAGGGCTGGGCGGCGAGCTGGCTGATGGCCGTGAAATCGCGGTTCGGGTCGTAGTCGAGCTTCTTGAAGATGTGCGGGAACAGCACGAAGCCGGGCGACGGCGCGACGATGACGGTCAGGCCATCGGGCTTGGTTGTCTTCATCTGCCCCAGCGCGATCCGGCCGGCGGCGCCCGGGCGGTTCTCCACGATGACGGTGCTGAAGTCGTCGCGCATGGCGTCGGCCAGGTTGCGTGCCAGCACGTCCACCGACCCACCGGGCGGAAAGCCCACGATCACCTTGAGCGCGGGCTTGTCCTGCGCCAGCGCGGCGCCCGACCAGGCGCAGGCGGCCAGAGCCAGCGCGGCGGCCAGGGGACGCAAGGCGCCACGGCGCGAGATGGTCGAATGAAAACGCTTCATGGGTTGTCTCCTTTGGATGAATAGCGGTTCAGGTCTCTCACGCCACCCTGTTGGGGCGCGGGCTGGTTTCAGAATGTTCGATCAGTGCCCGCACCAGCCGATCGAGCAGTTGGCTCCGCAGCGCCTGCGCATGCGGCGCCGCCCACAGATTGTGTTCCTCCAACGGATCTGCTGCGAGGTCGTACAGCTCGCCCCAGCCGCCTTCGTGAAATACGCTGAGCCGATGGGTGCGCGTCACCAGCGTGCGGACGCGCACGGGGGATTCGAAGCCCATATAGGCGCGCTGCTGGTTTTCCTCGATCAGCACGGCATCGCGCCGGGAGTCGCACGCCTGCCCCTGCGGGTTGACGAGCGCGCGGCCCTGCATGCCGTTGGGTGCAGCCAGGCCGGCGCGCGCGAGTACGCTGGCGGCCAGATCGATCGAGCTGGCGAGATCCTGCCGCACAGCGGGACCGGCACCGGGCGATCCGGGTGGCTCGCGCCAGATCAACGGCACCCGCACCAGGCCCTGGTAGTGCAACGGCCCCTTGAGCATCAGCCCGTGGTCGCCCATCAGGTCGCCATGGTCCGAGGTGAACACCACCACCGTGTTCGCGTCAGCACCGCTGGCGCGCAATGCATCCATCACCAGGCCGATGCGGTCGTCGATGTTGGTGATCATGCCGTAGGTGAGTGCCGTGATTTCGCGGATCTCGCGCTCATCGGTGGCGAAGATGCGCGGGCCGTCCAGTCTGGCCTGGCCGCGGGCGCGCTCGTCCCACAACCATTGCACATGCCGCTCGCGCGCGGCGGCCGGGCTCGCAGTGCGCACCGGCTCGATCTGCGCCGGGTCGTACAGGTCCCAATAGCGGCCCGGCGGTGTCCAGGGGTGGTGCGGGTCGGGAAACGAACACACCAGCGCAAACGGCTGCTCGGCATGCGCGCAGCAATGGGACTCGATCCAGCGCGCACTCTGCTCGGCCACATAGTGCGTGGGGTACTGGTCCTCGGCCAGTGCCGTACGCCAGGCCTGCGGCGCCACATAGGCCGGGTCGCGCAGCCCATGCGCGCGGCCGACACGCCCGGCCACGTCTGGATGCTGCGCGGCCAGCCAGCGCGAGTAGTCGCCGAAGCACTCGTCGCCATGGCTGTTGCACAGTAGCACCTCCTGGAAGCCGTAATACGGCAGGTCCAGGCGGTGGCTCGGGTTGCTCCAGCTCGACGCCAGTTCCTGGCGGTAGCAGCGCTGCTCGAGATCGATACGGGTCGACTCGGTCAGGCGCGTGGACACCGCCAGGGCCGCGTCCTGGACGAGGGGCGGCAGCACCGGGGGCTTGTCCTCCATGTTCTGCAGATGGCTCTTGCCGACCAGGGCGGTGCGGTAGCCGAACTCGCTCAGCACGTCGGCGAAGGTCACTTCCTCCAGTGGTAACGGAACGCCGTTGCCGCGGCTGCCGTGGATCGAGGGCATGCGGCCGGTGAGCATCGACCCCCGGTTGGGCATGCAGACCGGGTTGGCGACGTAGCTGCGTTCGAAGCGCATGCCGACGCCAGCCAGCGCGTCGATCTGCGGCGTGCGGACGACGGCATTGCCGTAGCAGCCGAGGTGGTCGGCCCGATGCTGGTCGGTGACGAAGATCAGGAAGTTCGGTCGCGCAGTCATGTCTGGGATGGGGTGGACGTACCAGCCCGATTCACATCTGAGCATTCTGGGACTGCCGCTCGTGCCGGCTCAATGGGGGTGACCTCCCAGTACATAATGAAAACTTATGAATCTGAGGCACCTGGATTACCTGCGCTCGGCCGTGGCACTGGGCGGAATCACCCAGGCGGCCCGGGCGCATGGTGTCTCGCAGGCAGCGGTCTCACTGGCGATGCAGTCGCTCGAGCGCGAGCTGGGTTGCACGCTGTTCGTGCGCCAGGGCCAACGCAAGCTGCCCAGCGAGCGCGCGCTGGCGATCGCACGTGCCAGCGAGGACGTCGCGCACGCGGTGCGGCGCCTGCCGCTGGCCACGCCCCGGGCGCAGGACGGCAGCAGGGAGCGCCCTATGCTCAAGGTGGGCCTCGCTCCCGCGGCCGGCCTGCTCTACGGGCCGATGATCCATCGGGCGCTGCTGCAGGCCGCCCCCGCCCAGATGCTCTCCGTCATCACCGGGGCGGCGCCGGTCATGCTGGAGCAGCTGCAACGCGGCGAACTCGACATCGTGATCGCGCCGCTGCCAAGACGCTTTCCAATGCGCCGGCTGGACCGTCACGTGATGTACATAGGCGATCCGGTAATCTATGCCCGCATGGGCCATCCGCTGCAGGGCGCGCGTACGCTGGCCGACGTGGCCGACGCCGACTGGGTGGTGGCCGGGGCTGCCGGAACACCCGGCAACGTGATCGAGGAAGCGTTTCGCGTCAGGCGCTGGGCGCCGCCGCGCATCGCAGTGCAATGCCCGGACTACCGCATGCTGATGCGCCTGATCGCGGGCAGTGACCTGCTCGGAGTGATTTCCAACGCGTCGCTCGTATCCGGCGATGAGGCGGCGACCGTGCGCCCGCTGTCGATCCGCGAGGGTCTGCCGCGTTATGACGTGTGCCTGTTCTGGTCTGCACATGCCTCCGTACCCCGCAAGCATGCCGTCGAAGCCGTGACGCAGGCCCTGATCGAGCAGGCAGGCAGAACAGGCTCCCGGGAAAACCCACCCTCGCGCACCGCGGCATAAGGCCTATGCTCTGCCCCAGGCCGCCGATGGTGCATGTGGGCTGCCCGCCACAGCGCGGGCCTCGATTCGCCAGGCCGGCCAGGAGACACACCATGCCGCGACACGCACACCCCGCTTGTATTGGGCCACGCACATGCGGGCGCTGGTTCCTGCCCCTGCTGCTGGCTGCCGGTGCGGCCCTGGCACAAACACCCCCACAGGCCGAGCGCGGCACCCTGCCCCGCGGCACAACTTATGAGATCCGCATGCCGACACCGTGGAACGGCGTGCTCATCAGCGATCTGGATTTCGCACAGACGCCCGACGCGCCGCGCTACCAGTACCTGCTGAAGGCCGGCTACGCGGTTTCCGGCACGGCCCGACGCGCCGATCGTCCCACCCAGTACGACCCGGCGCGCGAGATCGACGACCTCGTGAACGTGATGGACCGGGTGGAACAGCGCTACGGCAAGCCGCGCCGCATCCTGCAGTACGGCCATTCGGGCGGCGGCCACGTGGCGCTCGCCATGTCCGAGACACGGCCCGATCGCATCGACGGCGCCATTGTCGGCTGCGCGCACACGCCGGTGTGGCTGATGAACTCGGAACTCGACGCCTGGTTTACGCTGAAGACGCTGATTGCGCCGGAACTGCCGATCATCGACCTGCCGGCGGATCACAGCGCCATCACGGCGGCCTGGAAGCAGGCGCTGGAGCAGGCCCAGCAGACACCGCTGGGGCGGGCCCGGATCGCGCTGGCCACGTCCCTGGGGCAACTGGCGGCGTGGGTTGGCCCCGGCAGCCGCGAGCCCGATGCGCGCGACGTGAACGCGCTCCAGTCGAGCATGTTCGAGTCGATCGTGATCGGCGCCGCACAGCCAACCGGCCAGTCGCGCCGCATGTTCGAGCAAGGTGGACGGGGCCAGCCGTCGTGGAATACTGGTGTGGTGTATTCCACGCTTTTTGAAGGCCATACCGACCCCGACCTGCACAACGCCGTGCGGCGGTTGTACACCCAGGCGGGCGCACGGCTCGAGGACGACCTGCGCCAGCTGGATGTGGCGCCGCGCATCGCTGCCGACCCGAGGGCGGTCAAACACTGGAGCGCCCCGGGACGCACCGTGATGGGTGAGCCCAAAGTCCCGGTACTGCGCATCCACACCAATGGCGACAAGGCCGTGCCGGTCAGTCTGGTGCAGGGTTACGACGCACTGGTGGCCGCAAGGGGCTATGGCGCGCACTACCGCACAGCCTTCGTCAACGCGGCCGGGCATTGCACTTTCTCCGCCGCCGAGAGCGCCGCAGCGGTAGAGAGCGTGATGCGGCGCATCGACAGCGGTGCGTGGGGCGATACATCACCGACTGCCCTGAACAGCTTGGCGCGCACACTGGACCCCGGCAGCGAAGCGCGCTATTACAGCTATCGGCAATTCCCCTATGCGCGGACCTGGGTTCCGGCGGTGTCCGAGCAACTCGGCCGCAAGCCCTGAGCCGCGGTGCTACAACCGTCGCCGGCAACAAACCATCCATCGCAGGAGACGCGTCCCATGGCCACTACACCCCCACAGAACCCACCGGGCTTCGAAGGCCGCATCGGCCGCACGCGCGAGGAGTCGATCCCGCACTGGAAGCCGGTTCTGAAGGCCAGGCCTGGCAGCCCGAATGTCATCGTGGTCTACATGGACGACATGGGTTATTCCGACGTGGGCTGCTATGGCTCCGAAATCGCCACGCCCCACATCGACGCACTGGCTGCGCGCGGCCTGCGCTTCAACCACTACACCACGCACCCGATCTGTTCAGCAGCGCGCGCGGCCCTGCTCACCGGCATGAATGCGCACGCGGTGGGCACCGGCTGGCTGGCAAACAACCACGCGGGTTTTCCGGGCTACACCGGAGATCTTGCGCTCGATGCCGCAACGCTTGCCGAGACGCTGCAGGCCGCCGGCTACGCCACTGCCGCCATCGGCAAATGGCACAACACG
>JANNDB010000071.1:0-1899 GCA_031387285.1 Betaproteobacteria bacterium
TACGGACTGGCCGGCCCATTCGGTCAACAGGCGCAGGCGACGCCCGATCTCGGCTATCACCCATGGGTACATCTGCGGATGCCGTTCGCAAAAGCTGCTCACCGCAGCAACGGGCAAGGCGACAAAGGTGCTATCGGCCGCAGCGCACAGATCGTGCTCAGGCGCCACCGGCATGAAGCAGGGCAACCAGCTGGCCCAATCGCCCGGTTCGATCTCGCTGATGGTGACTGCCTTTCCCGAGGCCGTACGCGCCACCAGCTCGATACGGCCGGCCACGACCAGGCGCAGCCGTTGCAACGGCGTGCCGGCCATGCACAGCAGTGTGGGCACATCGTAGTGTTCGACATGGGCCTGCCGGGCGACTTCTTCGAGCGACTCCGGACCCAGGCGCCCGAAGATGCTCGATTGCAGGATGGCTCGGATGTTGACGGGCTCTTTAGGGTTAACCATTGCCGGCTGGCGCCCGGTTTGTCGGAGTTCTGACATTGTGCCTCGCAGCCGCTGGCTACCATGGCGGAGCCCAAGTCAACAAGAGCACCCTGGCACCGTTGCCCAAGGGAATTGAGCAAGATGGAGCGCCCCATGAGCCCGCTGTTGTACGCCGTCCCGGTATTCCTTTTACTGATCTTCGTCGAGCTGGTGGTCGCACGACTGATGCGCCGTTCTGTCTACCGCTTCCACGACGCCATCACCAGCATCAACATCGGGCTCATGAGCGAGTGCGTGCGTTCCCTGCTCAAACTGATGTCGGTGTTTGTCTACGCGGTGGTGGTGGAGAAGGTTGGCGCTTTCACCTGGGACGTGCACAGCCCATGGGTCTGGATCACCGCGTTCTTCATGTACGATTTTTTCTACTACTGGGCGCACCGCGCCGGGCATGAGGTGAATTTTCTATGGGCGGCCCATGTGGTGCACCACTCCAGCGAAGAGTTCAACCTGTCCACGGCGCTCAGGCAGTCGTCCACCAACCAGGTGTTCTACTGGGTGTTCTACCTGCCTATGGCCATCGTCGGCATTCCGGTGTCGGTGTTTGTGCTGATCGCGCTGGCCAGCGCCCTGTACCAGTTCTGGGTACATACCCGGCTGATCCCCAAGCTGGGATGGCTGGATCTGGTGTTCAGCACGCCCTCGAACCACCGCTGCCACCATGGCCGCAACCCCTACTGCATCGACGTGAACTATGGCGCCACGCTGATCGTCTGGGATCGGCTCTTTGGCACCTACGTGGCGGAGCGCGACGCCGAGCCGGTGGTCTACGGCGCGCTGGCGCCGTTGCAGAGCTGGAACCCGGTATGGGCCAATTTCAAGAACTACGTCGCGATGCTGCGTGACGCCTGGCAGGCGCCGCGCGGCCATGACAAGCTGATGCATGAACAGGGCAAACACCACCATCGTCGCCAGCACGCCATAGACGCGCTGGAATGTCGACGATGCTGTCTCGAAGACCGCGTAGTGCCTGACCACGCCTTGTTCCGGCACTACGGGGGCAGCTGGCGTCCAGCCAGGTGGCGCGAATACATGCATCAGCTGGTCATGGCCGCGCGGCGCTTGCCAGGCGTCACGCAGCATCGCGACGTAGTTCTTGAAATTGGCCCATACCGGGTTCCAGCTCTGCAACGGCGCCAGCGTGCCGTAGACCACCGGCTCGGCGACGCGCTCCGCCACGGAGGTGCCAAAGAGCCGATCCCAGACGATCAGCGTGGCGCCATAGTTCACGTCGATGCAGTAGGGGTTGCGGCCATGGTGGCAGCGGTGGTTCGAGGGCGTGCTGAACACCAGGTCCAGCCATCCCAGCTTGGGGATCAGCCGGGTATGTACCCAGAACTGGTACAGGGCGCTGGCCAGCGCGATCAGCACAAACACCGACACCGGAATGCCGACGATGGCCATAGGCAGGTA
>JANNDB010000109.1:0-1952 GCA_031387285.1 Betaproteobacteria bacterium
TGGGCGAATTCCTTGTAGGTGTTCCAGTTGTTGGCGCGCGTGCTGTGCTGCAGCTTGGCGATCGCGTCGGGGGTCCACATGTGCTCCTCGCCACGCACGCGCCAGGCGTATTCACCGCCGCTGTCGAGCATGGTGGCCAGCACCGGGTCGTCGCTGAAAGCGGCCTTGTGCATGCGGATCGCCTCCTGCGCGATCTCGAAAACGCCTATGCCCTGCACCCGGCTTGGGGTGCCGGTAAAGTACTTGTCGACGGTTTCGCTGTTCACGCCGATGGCCTCGAACAACTGGGCGCCGCAGTAACTCATGTAGGTCGACACGCCCATCTTGGACATGATCTTGGACAGGCCCTTGCCCACCGCCTTGGTGTAGTTGTAGATCGCTTTCTCAGCCCCCAGCTGCCCGGGCAGGCGGCCGAACAGCTGCGCCAGCGACTCCATCGCCAGATACGGGTGCACTGCCTCCGCTCCATACCCCGCCAGCGCGGCGAAGTGGTGCACCTCCCTGGCGCTGCCGGTCTCCACGACGAGACCGGCGGTGGTGCGCAGCCCGGCGCGTATCAGGTGCTGGTGGATGGCGCTCAGCGCCAGCAATGCGGGAATGGCGAACTGGGTTGGAGACAGGCCGCGATCACTGATGATCAGGATGTTCTTGCCACCGCGTATGGCATCCACCGCCTCGGCGCACAACGAGGCCAGCTTGGCTTCCACCCCTTCACTGCCCCAGTCCAGCGGATAGGTGATGTCCAGGGTATAGCTGCGGAACTTGCCGTGGGTATGACGCGCAATGTCGCGCAGCTTGGCCATGTCATCGAAGCCCAGCACCGGCTGCGAAACCTCGAGCCGCATCGGCGGATTGACCTGGTTGATGTCCAGCAAATTCGGTTTCGGCCCGATGAACGACACCAGCGACATCACGATGGCTTCGCGGATCGGGTCGATCGGCGGGTTCGTCACCTGGGCAAACAACTGCTTGAAGTAGCTGTAGAGCGGCTTGCTGCGGTCCGACAGCACCGCCAGCGGGCTGTCATTGCCCATCGAGCCAATGCCCTCTTCCCCAGCCTGCGCCATCGGGCTCATGAGGAACTTGATGTCTTCCTGGGTGTAACCAAAAGCCTGCTGGCGGTCGAGCAGGGAGACGGCCGACGCAGCGGGCTGCGCCGCAGCCGGCTCGGCAATCTGCACATCGTCCAGGCGGATGCGCAGGTTTTCGATCCACTGCTTGTAGGGCTTTCCGTTGGCGAGGTTGGACTTTAGCTCCTCGTCGTCGATCATGCGCCCCTGCTCCAGATCGATCAGGAACATCTTGCCCGGTTGCAGGCGCCACTTGCGCACAATCTTGTTCTCCGGGACCGGCAACACGCCCGACTCGGACGCCATGATCACCAGATCGTCGTCGGTGATGCAATATCGCGAAGGGCGCAGGCCGTTGCGGTCCAGCGTGGCGCCGATCTGGCGGCCATCAGTGAAGACGATGGAAGCCGGGCCATCCCATGGCTCCAGCATGGCGGCGTGGTACTCGTAGAACGCACGCCGGCGTTCGTCCATCATGGTGTGCTGCTCCCACGGCTCGGGGATCATCATCATCACCGCTTGGCCGATCGGGTAGCCCGACATCGTCAGCAGTTCCAGACAGTTGTCGAACGTCGCCGTGTCCGACTGGCCCGCGAAACTGATGGGATAGAGCTTTTGCAGATCGGCGCCCAGCACCGGCGACGACATCACGCCTTCGCGCGCCTTCATCCAGTTGTAGTTGCCCTTGACGGTGTTGATCTCGCCGTTGTGTGCCACGTAGCGGTAAGGGTGGGCCAGCGGCCACTCGGGGAAGGTATTGGTGGAAAAGCGCTGGTGCACCAGGCCCAGCGCGGACATGCAACGCGGGTTCTGCAGGTCCTTGTAGTACACGCCCACCTGGTCTGCCAGCAGCAGGCCCTTGTAGATGATGGTGCGGCTGGA
>JANNDB010000111.1:0-1745 GCA_031387285.1 Betaproteobacteria bacterium
CGACGCGGCGCCACGCGCGGTCGAAGTCTTCGTCGATCAGAACGACCGGCGCTCCATTGACCGTCGAGGCACGCGAGGTCGGCTTCAGTACTGCCGCCGCGGTTACCGCTTTGGCCTGTTCCTGGCTCACACCCAGGCGCACCATCAGGCGACGCAGGAATTCATTCTCAAGGTCCGGATCCGCCGCGCGCGGTTGCCAGACTGTGCCGACATTGCCCGAGGTGTACACCTCGACCATGCCGCGATGACTGATGTATATCTCGGTGTCGCCATTGGCCGAACGCTCGAGCCGGGTGCGGAACTTGTCGCGTTCGCCGGTCGAGTACAGCGTGTCAAACAGCTTGCCGATCGACTCGCGAATGAAGTCCTTCGGGATCTTTGCGCGGTTCTCGGCCCAGTCTGTCTCCATGATGCCCAGATTGCTCTGATCGAGCACCAGCAGGAAACCACTTTCCTGCCAGAAGTCCTTCAGCGGCTCCCAAAGCTGGTCTGCCGGGCGTTTGACGACCAGCCAGCGCTGGTTGCCGGCGCGCTCGACGCGCACGTCCGACAAAGTCGCTGCAGCAACCTGCACCGTCTGGGCGGATTGACCCTGTTGGTACGCTGAGGCGGTCACCGCGCTCCCGGGAACCGCGTAACGATTGTCGCGCGAGAGCTGCGTCAGATCGGGTGGCACGACCAGGGAAGTGGCCTTGCCCGTGCTCTTGTAGTCGACCTTCTCGGTCTCCAGGACAGAACACGCGGATATCAGGGCACACAGGCCCAACACTGCAAATCGGGAAATGGGTTTCACCAGGGGTTCCTTCGGTTGTCTAAGTAAGCAGCCCGGCGGCACGCAGGGCTTGCTCCACCGGGGCCTCGAATTGTGTTTCGAGCGGCGTCATGGGCAGGCGCATGGTGCCGCCGCACAGGCCCATGCGGTGCATCGCCCATTTGAGCGGTATCGGGTTGGCTTGCACGAAGAGCTGCTTGTGCACGGGCATCAGCTTGCGTTGTATCGCCATCGCCGCAAGGGCGTTTCCGGCAACGGCTGCGACACACAGTTCATGCATGAGTCGCGGCGCGATATTCGCCGTGACGCTGACGTTGCCTCGGCCGCCGCACAGCATCAGGGCAACGGCAGTGGGGTCATCGCCGGAGTAGACCGCAAACTCCGCAGGCAGGTCGCGAATCAACCACTGGGCGCGCTCTATGTTGCCGGTGGCCTCCTTGATTCCCACGATTCCGGGCACCTGCGCCAGCCGCAATACGGTTTCATGCAGCATGTCAGCGACGGTGCGTCCGGGCACGTTGTACAGCACCATCGGGAGATCAACGGCCTCTGCAATGGCGCGGAAGTGGCGGTACTGCCCTTCCTGGGTCGGCTTGTTGTAGTAAGGGACAACCTGCAACTGGCAATCGGCGCCCACCTCTTTGGCAAAGCGTGTCAGTTCGATCGCTTCTGCCGTCGAGTTGGCACCGCATCCGGCCATGATCGGCACGCGGCCACGCGCCTGCTGCACCGAAACGCGGATGATTTCACAGTGCTCCTGCACGTTGACTGTGGGCGACTCGCCAGTGGTGCCGACAACGCCGACACAATCTGTGCCCTCGTCGATATGCCAGTCGATCAGGCGCCGCAGGGCTGGATAGTCAACGCTGCCGTCCTCGTGCATCGGGGTCACGAGCGCCACGATGCTGCCGGTAATTGGGGTCATAGCCGCAGGTAGAAACGGTAATCCTGCATTCTACCCAGCGGCCTCACC
>JANNDB010000126.1:0-2408 GCA_031387285.1 Betaproteobacteria bacterium
CCAACCACCAAGGAGAGACCATGACAGTTCAAGACCTTGCTCAGGCCTTCACGGCGCTGTGCGCAGCTGGAAAATTCGAAGAGGCCGGCCACACCTACTGGTCGGACGACATCGTGTCCTGCGAGCCGATGCCTGGCGACATGGCCAAGGTCACGGGCCGCGCTGCCGTGGATGCCAAAAGCGTCTGGTGGTATGCCAACCACGAGATCCACAGCGTGAAGGTCGAGGGGCCGTACGTGCACGGCTCCCAGTTCGTGCTGCGTTTCACGATGGACGTCACCCCCAAGGGCGGCGCGCGCATGTCGATGGACGAGATGGGCCTGTATGCCGTCCAGGGCGACAAGATCGTGGAGGAGCGATTTTTCTTCGGTTAGGCGACAGAGCCGCGCTCAGCGCAGGCGCAGCATGTACAGCCCCGCGCCGACCAGCAGGGTGATGCCGATCCAGGCCAGCAGGTTGGGTATGTCGCCCCATACCATCCAGCCCAGCACCAGCGCGAACAGGAGGCCGGTGTAACGGAACGGTGCGACGACACCCATGTCCCCCGCGCGAATCGCCACGATGACGAAGTAGTAGCCGCCGCTGAGGAACACACTGGCGGCGGCCAGCTGGGCGAGCTGGGACCAGCTGATGGCCTGCCATCCGTTCGCCGTGGCCCAGATGCCGGAGAGCAGCGTTACCGCGAGGGCCGTAGCCAGGGTGATCAGCACCGAAGGAACCGAGGCCGGAATGGTGCGGGTGACCAGGTCGCGGGCGGAATGCAGCAAGGTGGCCAGCAGGCACACCAGCGCCCATCCGTTGAAGGCTTCCGCGGCGGGTTGCACCACCAGCAGCACCCCGGTGAAACCGGTGATGATGGCCAGCCACTGCGCAATGCCGACGGCCTCGCGCCAGCGCAGCACGGCGTAGAGCGTGAGGAACAGCGGCGAAGCCATGTTGATCGCGGTGGCGTTGGCGATGGGCATGTGGAAGAGCGAGTTGAGGTAGGCCATGGTCGCCAGGGCGTCCAGGCCGGAACGCCACCAGACGGCCGGTTGCCACATCCGGGCGGCGGCACTGGAGGGCTGCAGCGCGCTACCCAGCAAACCCATGGATTTCGCGATCACCAACAGCAGCAGCGTGGCCAGCAGCCCGCGAATGCAGATCAGCTGGGCGGCCGGCATCGCCTGGCTCACGTGCTTGACCAGCGCATCGTTGAGCAGAAAACTCGCCATCGACAGGGACATCGCGGCAATGCCGCGGCGGTTGGAGGCGTTGGCAGACGGGGACATGCGTTATGGTAAGCGTCCGGTTGGCGACGTGCCGGGCATGAAGCTTGCTGTAAATTCAGCCAGTCAACTTGCGGGCCTTATGCACACTCCTTCACGTTCGCTGTCGCTGGACGGCACCTCCAACTTCCGGGACCTCGGCGGTTACACCGGACACGGCGGACGCACACTGCGCTGGCGCCGGATCTTTCGCTCCGACCACCTCGGGTCGCTGACGCCGCAGGATGTCGATGTGCTGGCGGGCGTCGGTCTGGCACGGGTGGTGGATTTTCGCGGCGCCGAGGAGCGCGCCGCCCACCAGTGCGCCATGCCCGGCGTCAAGGTACTTTCGCTGCCGATCGAACCGAGCATCGTGCAGGACATGCAACTGCTGCTCGCATCCGGGTGCAGGGTCACGGCGCACGACACGGTTGGATTGATGGAAAAAACCTACCGCCAGTTCGTTGAGGGAAGCAGCGGGCGTTTTGCCGAGCTGTTCTCTCACCTGCTCGAAAGTGACGATCCGCTGGTGTTCCACTGCACCGCCGGCAAGGACCGCACCGGGTTTGCCGCCGCGCTGATCCTGCATGCACTGGGGGTCGAACGCCCCGTGGTGGTGCAGGACTATCTGCTCACCAACGAGCTGTTCCGCATGCCCACATCCGTCACGCGGGCGGCGCCGCAGGAGGTTCTGGAAATTATGTGGAGCGTTCAGGAGACCTTCCTGAATGCGGCGTTCAAGGCGGTTGACGCGCAATATGGCGGTCTGCAGGCCTATCTGCACGACGCCATGCGAATCGGGCCTGCAGAGCAGGCCCGATTGCACGACTTGTACCTGCTGCCGTAGATTACCGGCAACCGGCCGGCCTGCTCGCGCAGGCCTTTGGCAAACCTAAAGGCTGTCGGTGAAGCTGCGCAGCTTGTCCGAGCGGCTCGGGTGCTTGAGCTTGCGCAGCGCCTTGGCCTCGATCTGGCGGATGCGCTCGCGCGTCACGTCAAACTGCTTGCCCACCTCTTCGAGCGTGTGGTCGCTGGTCATCTCGATGCCAAAACGCATGCGCAGCACCTTGGCTTCGCGCGGGGTCAGGCTGTCCAGGATGTCCTTGACCACGTCGCGCAGGCCGGCCTGCATGGCGGCTTCCATCGGTGCCGTGTTGGCGC
>JANNDB010000133.1:0-4696 GCA_031387285.1 Betaproteobacteria bacterium
AGATCTTCTCCGGCCCGGCGCACGAGCGCCCGGACGCGGTGTTCGTTGCCAACGACCACATGGCGATCGCGGTGATGGACACGCTGCGCATGGAACTGGGCCTGCGGATTCCGCTCGATGTGAGTGTGGTCGGTTTCGACAACGTCAAGCAGGCCGCCTGGGGCTCGTACCAGCTCACCTCGGTAGAGCAGGACGCCGACGCCATGATCGAGGCTACCGTCAAACTGCTGATGGACCAGATGGACGGCGTGATGCAGAGCAGTGCCGTGGTGTTGCCGGCGCGCCTCGTCGTGCGCGGCTCCACGCTGCGGCGCAACAGCCTGAAGGAAAAAGCATGAGCGCCAGCCTCGCCCCTGTTGCAGGCATTCACCAGGCCGCCGGCATGCGTGGTTTTGCCTCCGAATTCCGTGACCTTGACCATTACATCCGAGTCATCACCGACCGCATCTGGGAAGCCCGGCGCATCGACGACATCCGCACTTACTACAGCGATCCATGCATAGTGGAAACGCCGATGGGGGTCAGCACCTCGGTCGACGACGTGATCGCCGGTACCCGCGCGACGCTGGCCATGTTCCCGGATCGGCGTCTGCTGGCCGAGGATGTGATCCAGTCGGGCGACGCCGTCGGTGGGTTTCTCAGTTCACACCGCATCATCTCGCCGATGACGCACCTGGGTGACGGCAGCTTCGGCCCGGCCAGCGGGCGCAAGGTACACGCTCGCACCATCGCCGATTGCGTGTGCAAGGGCAACCGCGTCGTCCATGAGTGGCTGGTGCGTGACCACGCGGCGATCGCATTGCAGATTGGCAGCACGCCACGGGCGCTGGCACAGCAATGGCTTGAGCAACGCGGCGGGTGGCTCAAGCCGGTCGCCGGGCCGGCGCCGCAGGGTTACGTGTCGCATGTCAGTGACGACCCGATGGCACTTGCGTACGCCCGCGCCATTGAAGCTTTCACCCGGCGCGACTATGCCGTTGCCGCGGTGTACGACGACGCGGCACAACACCTCGGCCCGGGCGAACGGCTGCGTTACGGCCATACGGAGATCGCCGATTTCTGGCGCAGCCTGTTTGCCTCCTTGCGGGTAACAGGCTTCGCGGTGGAGCACCTTGCCATGCAGCGCGACATGGTCCGCAGCGGGCGGCCGGATCGCCTGGCGCTGCGCTTTCGGGCACAAAGCTTGCATGAACCGGTGGATGCGGAAGCCACGCTTTTTGGCAAAGGCACCGGCCGCCCCGTAGAACTGCTCGGCATCGTGCACGCCGAATTCATGCAGGGCCGCGTCCTGCGCGAGTGGGTGCTGCTCGACGAAGTCGCGATCTTGATGCAGATCTTGAGCCCGCGAACCTAAGACCTTCAGTTTGTAAAGCGAGACATACCATGGCACAAATCCAGCTCAAGAACATCGTCAAGTCCTGGGGCGCGTCGGTCGGCGTCAAGCAGATGTCGCTGGACATTGCCGATGGTGAGTTCCTCGTCCTGCTCGGCCCCTCGGGTTGCGGCAAGACCACCACCATGCGCATGGTGGCCGGCCTGGAAGATCCGACGGAGGGTGAAATCTGGATCGGTGACCGCTGCGTGAATGCGCTGGAACCCAAGGACCGTGATGTCGCCATGGTGTTCCAGAGTTACGGTCTGTACCCCAATATGACGGTGTACGAGAACATCAGTTTTCCGCTGCGTATCCGCGGCACGCCCAAGGACGAGATCCACCCGGCGGTGATGAAGGCATCCGGCAAGGTGGAGCTCGACGATTTCCTGCAGCGCCGGCCCAAGGAATTGTCTGGCGGCCAGCGCCAACGGGTGGCGTTGGCGCGTGCGATCGTGCGCCAGCCCAAGGTGTTCCTGATGGATGAACCACTTAGCAACCTGGACGCCAAGTTGCGTGTCAGCATGCGCGCGCACATCAAGCACCTGCACCACGACCTGGGGGTGACGACGATCTACGTCACCCACGACCAGGTCGAGGCGATGACGCTGGCGGACAGGGTGGTGGTGATGAGCAAGGCCGAGGTGCAGCAGATCGGCTCGCCGGAAGCCATCTATAACGACCCGAACAACCTGTTCGTGGCCGGATTCATCGGCGCGCCCGCCATGAACCTGGTGAACGGCAAGTTGCACAACGGCGTATTCATGGCGCAGGGTGATGGTTTCCAGGTGAGCGTCGATGGCTTTGGCAACATCTCCCAGGACAACATCGTGCTGGGTGTGCGGGCCGAGGACATCCTCGTGGTTTCCCCTGACAACGCCCAGATCACCGGCAGCGTTTTCTCATTCGAGTTGCTGGGAGACGCCACGACGGTGACACTTAAGCTCGACGACGAATTCATCACCGCAAAAGCGGGCAGGCAGTTCCGTGCCGCCATGGGCGAACGCACCGGCTTCGCGGTGAAAACCGAACGTTGTTACCTTTTCGACGGAAAGACGCAGGACCGGCTGCGTTTGTCCAATTCTTGAGTTCCGGAATCAATCAAACAGGAGAATGAGCATGAAGTTCAAGAAATTGCTGATAGCTGCTGCGATTGCAGTCGCGAGCAGTCAGGCTGCCTATGCCAATTGCGGGATTCCTGCCGGAAATGTCAGCATCATCGGCAACGATTTCCCCGCGATTCAGGCAATTGCCAATGGCGCAAAGGCCTGCGCGGGTGGTGGCGTCACGGTCAGCACGAACCTGACCACTGAGCACGAAAAGCTGCATGGTCCATCGCTGGCCGCCAACCCGGCGCGCAATACGGTCAGCATTGTCGCTACCAGTTCCATCGTGCCGCTGTTGCAGGATGGGCTGCTGCGGCCGCTCGATGATCTGGTCGCCAAGCATGGACAGGGTTTGAAGCCCTCACAGCTGATCAAGATCGACGGCAAGGTGATGGCAATTGCCTTCATGTCAAACACGCAACACCTGTTCTACCGCAGCGACATCCTGTCCCAGGCCAAGGTACAGCCACCCAAGACCTATGAGGAAGTTCTGGCGGCTGCCAAGGCGATTCGCACCGCTGGAATCATGCAGCATCCGTTTGCGCTGAACACCAAGACAGGTTGGAACCTTGGGGAGGAGTTCATCAACATGCACATCGGCATGGGCGGACGTTTCTTCAAGGCCGGCACGGCCGAGCCGGCGTTCAACGACGACACTGGCGTCAAGACACTGAACATGCTCAAGGAGCTGGCGAGCTACTCGAACCCCGACTTCCTGACCTACGACTCCAACGCCACCCAGGCCTTGTGGGAGGCAGGCAAGCTTGCCATCGCCACCATGTGGGGCTCGCGTGCCGGTGCCATCCTCGATGACAAGGGCTCGACGCCCGAGATCATCAAGGCAACCGTCCTCGCCAGTGCACCAACCGTCGGGGGTGGTTCAGTGCCTGCCACCACGCTTTGGTGGGACGGCTTCGGTATAGCCAAGAACATCTCCAACGCGGATGCGGAGGCGAGCTTCCGTGCCATGATGAACGGTCTTACGCCGCAGACGGTCAAGGCGAGCAACGAAGCGGCCGTCTGGCTGGCCGAAGGTTATACACCGGGCGCTGCAGCCAAGGGCGTCGTTGCCACGGCCCAGGCCGGTGCCAAGCCGTACCCGATGGAGCCATCGATGGGGCTGTTGCACACCGCGCTCGGCGACAACCTCTCCAGCTTCATGCAGGGGTCCAAGCAGGCCAAGCAGGCGCTGGCGGATGCCGAAGCGGCCTACGTCGCGGCGGCCAAGGCCAAGGGCTTCCTGAAGTAATCGTCACGCACGCTGCGGTGTCGAGGGCGCGAGCGCTCGCACCGCAGTTCGTGCAGTGTCGCAGCAGCGATCGCGGACGTAGCGTCATTATTGGAGGTTTCCATCATGCCCCACGGTGTCTTCTTTCGCTTCATTTTTCCGTCGCTGCTGGCGATGCTGATTTTCATCGCGGCGCCCATTGTCTCGGTGATCGTGCAATCGTTGCACATTGAGCATGCGCAGGTGCTGGTGCAGGTGGAGAGCTGCGATCCATTTTCGGGTTGCAAGAAGACCACCGGCGTTGACGCCGTGGCCACCGCCAAGGTACGGGCAGAGGCGCCACTGGGCCGCTTCAATGGCCTGGGTACTTACTTCGACCGAAGCCATCTGGCCAGTGCCGAGGTCGCGACCGCGTGGCGCGAGTCGCCCGATCTGCGCCGATTCGGCGACCGCTTGATGAGCCTGCCCTTCTACCGGGCCATGGCCTTCACCCTCACCTATACCTTCGTCGTAACGCCGCTGGTTGTGGTGCTGGGCATGATGATCGCACTGGGCATCAATGGTTTGCCGGCACTCTTCAAGGGCCCCACGATCTTCGTGTCCCTGCTTCCGATGATCGTCACGCCGCTGATCGGCTCCATGGTCCTGTTCTGGATGATCGATGCGCGCGGCATCATCGGCTCGTCGTTGCAGACGCTCACCGGTGACCCGAACCTGTCGCTCAAGGCGTCACCCGTGCTTACCTGGGTTACGCTGATCATCTATGGCGTCTGGCATTCGGCGCCGTTTGCTTTCATCACCTTTTATGCCGGCTTGCAAAGTGTGTCTGCCGACACACTCGAAGCGGCAATGATCGATGGCGCGACCCGTTGGGAGCGCCTGCGGTATGTCGTTATCCCGCACATGGCGCCGTTGGTGGTGTTTGTCATGTTGATCCAGCTGATGGATAACTTCAGGGTGTTCGAGCCCATCGTCGGATTCTCGGCGGCC
>JANNDB010000145.1:0-1916 GCA_031387285.1 Betaproteobacteria bacterium
GCATCGGATCGCGCTTCCTCGGTGTAAGGCGGGGAACTGTGCCCAGGCAGGTGAACTGTAGGGTCTGACATGGTGGTCTCCAACAAACTCGATCCAACGGAAAGACGACGCAAGTCTCAGCCCGCGCGGCCACTTCACAGCCCGGGGCTGCAATAGCTGTCTATGACTGCAACAACGCCACAATGGCCCTGGCCTCAAGATGGAGAGCACGCATCGCCATGTCATTGGTCAAAAGGCCATCAAAATACAACGCCACCGCAACATATTGAGCATCGAGAAGATCGTTCCGGAGGTGGCTAGGATTTGCAACGGCAACGTCCCCCCTTCTGGCCCTTTCCCGCATCGCCAGCGCCCCGCAAAGTACCAAGCGACAGGGAAAAGAGCGAATGAGTTCAAAGCGGTCCTTCGGAGCATAGCAACCCGGGACCGATGGCATAACCAAAGCCGTAGTGCCTACCACCTGATCCAGTAGGTCCCGAATCAGCGCCGAAGTGTAAGGCTCTCCCTTGCGCAGCATGAGCAAGTCGCCAGTGCTCAGTTGACTGAGATGCGCAGCAATCTCTGATCCTAGGCCGTGAGAATTGTGTTCCAGCTTGCGCACCTGCTCGTCAGCCTGCCGGATTAGTGGCGCCAATCCTGACTCGATGGCCGACTGCGACCTGGTACCCAGGCCACGGCAAAGGTTCAGCAGGTCCTTGGTACCGCTGTCGTCCAGCATGCGGCCGGACATGCCTTTCGATCGCACATGGAGGCGGCAAAGTTCGTCCAAATTCTTGACCACGCGCAACTGACGGGGGTAGCGAGAAAGCACGCCGTAAGACTTCTTGATGCCCTCAATCTTCCGCCGCCTGTAGGCTTCAATGGCGAAGGCAGTGGTAATCAATGCAGTATTGCCTGGACTCTTTGCGAGCCAGGTCGCCAACTCGAGGGAATCGGCAATATTTGCGTCAATCACGAACCTTGGCATGCAGAAGCAGGATTTGTGGCCAGTCCAGATGGTAGCAGCGGCAAAGTCGAATCTCCCTCCCGTTGTACATCTGCCGCATGCACTTCCAGGCACCCCTTTCATCGATACACCGGACTCGACAGGGTCAGGCGGTCGACGCAAGACCCAGTGAGAGGCGAGCGACAGGCCACGGTGGCCAAGGTAGCCGTGCGACCAGCGGATAGCGCGGCACATCGACCATCTCGGCCCGCGGTTAGTGCTTCATCAGGCGCAGCACTTCGTCATATTCTTCACGGCTGCAGTTGCGAAGAATCGACAGACCTTGGGCCCGTGCCTCGTGAGCCTAATGCCTTGACATCATTTCGACGTTGCCAGAGACCTGCGGCACCGTGGACATGCCTCTTTGCACCACCCGCTCACACTTTGAGTGAGTGCCGTCTGGACAGGACGCCTCCAGCAAGATGGGGAACAGAGAGGGGAACAAACCAACCCCAACACCCCGGGAGCCCAGCATCCATACGGGTTTCATAGCATTGTTCAATCCCCGCCGGGGCGCCAACAGCTCTATTTTCCGCTTTCAGACTCATGACCACCGATGCCGGGGTCGCGGCGCGGCAATTCAGGCATGCGTGGTACCGGAAAACCGGGGACTCAGGCACTGGGTGCCGTGTGCGGTTGACCAGCATTCGGGCTGCCGCGCAACGCGCGGCGAGAATACACCCGAAAGGAAACCAACACCATGACGCTCCACTTCTCCCTTCGCCAGGCATTGCTGGGCGCGATTACCCTGCTGGCCGGCAGCCTTGCCGCGGCCCAGGGCTACCCCAGCAAACCCATCACGCTCGTGGTGCCCAATCCGCCGGGGGGCTTTGTGGACGCGTCAGCGCGTATCTTGTCGGACTCCCTGGCCAAGGTGGTGGGGCAGTCCGTGCTGGTGGACAACAAAGGCGGCGGCAGCGGCAATGTGGCC
>JANNDB010000185.1:0-5071 GCA_031387285.1 Betaproteobacteria bacterium
GTGTCCACGAGGGCGTATTCCAATTCCGGGTTGAGGTTGAGCGCCTGGTTCGCAGGGATGGTCCACGCCGTGGTCGTCCAGATCACCGCGAATGCGGGTTTGTCCAGCTTCGACAGGCCAAATGCGGCGGCCAGACGGTCCGGCTCGTCGCACAGAAAACCCGTATCCAGCGTTTGGGACTTCTTGTCGGCGTATTCGATCTCGAACTCCGCCAGCGAGGAGCCGCAATCAAAACACCAGTAGACCGGTTTGAGGCCCCGGTACACGAAGCCGCGCTCGACCACCCGCTTGAAGGCGCGAATCTCATCGGCCTCGTTGCTGAAGTCCATGGTTTTGTAGGGGTGGTCCCACTCGCCCAGCACGCCCAGACGTTTGAAGTCGGCCATCTGGACGGCGATCTGTTCGGTGGCGAAAGCGCGGCTCCTGGCCTGCATCTCGTCGCGTGGCAGGTTGCGGCCGAACTTCTTTTCAATGGCGTTTTCAATCGGCAGCCCGTGGCAGTCCCAGCCAGGGATGTAGTGCGCGTCGAACCCCTCAAGCTGACGCTCCTTGACGATCATGTCCTTCAGGATCTTGTTGACCGCGTGCCCCATGTGAATCTGCCCGTTGGCATAGGGCGGGCCATCATGCAAAACGAACTTGGGCGCACCCGCACGGGCGAGGCGCAACTTCTTGTAGATGCCGTTGTCGTCCCAGGCCTTGGCCCAGGCCGGTTCGCGTTTGGGGAGGTCACCCCGCATCGGAAACGGGGTTTCAGGAAGGTTCAGCGTCTGGCGGTAGTCGGTCTTGTCGGTCATTGCAGGCTCGGCGGCGACGCCCTGGGTATCGGTAGTCAATGAAAATTCCAGGGTCAGCCGAGTGGTCAGGCTGCGAACTGGACGACTTCTGGATGAGGCGAAAACCCTGTTCGGCAATGGCCCGGTCGGGCCTGCGCTACAGACTCCTCGCCAGCTAAATTCGGTCCCGCGTGGTCTGGCGGTGCGTCTCGGTATGCATGGCGGCAAAAAACGAGCGTGCGTCGTCGCAGTCTTTGGCGATCCCGCGCGTGAGCGCATCCAGGCTGTCGTACCGGAGTTCGTCGTGCAATTTGTGCAGCAGTTCCACGCGGATGATTTTACCGTAGCCGCCATCGGCTCCGAGCGCTGTGGGCCAGTCCAGACAATGGGTTTCCAGCAGGACACGGCCGGCGTTGCGGTCGTGCGCGTCCAGCGACGGTCGAACGCCCAGATTAGCAACACCTGTAAGCGGCGCCGCCTGCAAACCATGGACCTGTACCGCGAATATGCCGCTGGCTGCCGGTTTCCAGTGCTGGAAGCGTAAATTCAAGGTGCGAAAGCCGAGATCACGCCCGAGCTTTCTGCCGTGCACCACGTGGCCGGAGATTGCATACGGCCGTCCGAGCAATCGCGCCGCGTCGGGCATTCGGCCAGCGCCAAGCGCATCACGGACGGCGGAACTGGACACACGCAACCCGTGCACTTCATAGCTGTTCATGCGCGCCACGTCAAACCCGTGCGTTGCACCCGCGCCATCGAGCACGGCGTAGTCCCCGGCGCGGCGCGCACCGAAGCGAAAGTCGTCCCCTACCAGCACGTACCGTGAGCCAAGACCTTGCACCAGAACCGATTCAATGAACAGCTGCGGCGATGCAGCGGCAAGTCGGGAATTGAATGGCACTACCACCACCTGATCCACACCACACAGCGACAGGTGGGTCAGCTTGTCACGCAGGGTGCCGATGCGCGCTGGTGCAAGCTGCGGGTTCCTGCCTAAGGCCGAAAAAAAGTCGCGCGGGTGTGGCTCGAATGTCAGCACGCAGCTGGGGATACCGCGTTGCGCTGCCTCCGCGCGCAGCAGCGCGAGCATCGCCTGATGGCCGCGGTGGACACCGTCGAAGTTGCCGATCGTCAGGGCGCAGGACGGTGCCAGGGCGGCGTGGTGGAATCCGCGAAAGACTTTCATTCCATCGGAAGGGTGAGGCGGCTGCTGGCGCCGCAAAGGGGTAGAACGGTTATATTGTGGCTTACAGAGCGGGCGCGTCCCTGTGGAGTCGCAGGGTGGCGTTGCAGCGTCGTGTGAGGTGTCGGTGGTCGATTGCAGGGATGCAGGAGGCGTGTCTTGAAGGTCTTGAAGCTGTCAGCCCAGGGGCTACCCCAGTCCTGGATTTCTCTTGAACAGGCGGTGATTCATTACGCAGCCGGAGAAGTGCGTTGGGAGTCTGGCGGCGAAGTCGCGGTGTTCCGTGGCGGGCACAACGCGCGTACGGGACAGCAGTCGATGATCACGGTCAACAGCATCATCGGCACCAAGGGCATCCCCAACATCAATCCGTTCAGCCTCAAGCCCGGACTCACCAACTCCAAGCTGTTCGCGCGTGACCGCAACGTGTGTGCATACTGTGGTGATCTGTTCCACGAAGAAAGCCTGACCCGCGAGCACATCGTCCCGTTTGCGCAGCACGGAGTGGACAACTGGATGAATGTGGTCACCGCGTGCCGGCCCTGCAACCACCGCAAGAGCAACCGCACGCCAGAGCAGGCGCACATGCCTCTGCTGTACGCGCCCTACGTGCCCAGCCTGTGGGAAGACTTCATCCTGCGTAACCGGCGCATATTGGCTGACCAGATGGAGTTTCTGATGACCCACCTGCCCAAGTCCTCGCGCCTGATGGGCTAGTGTCCGGCGCGGCCGAAGGCTCCCCGGCCGACCTGCATCCCGTTACGAAATAGGTTTGCATGCGGCCCTTGCCGCGGATGTCGAGCACGGGGCGCTTTTCGAAGGTGAATTCACCTTGCAGCCGGACGGCGACGTCTTCGCTGACGTGGATGCGGCCGGGGAGCCCGGTAGACTCCATGCGACTCGCCGTATTGACTGCATCCCCCCAAACGTCGTATGTGAAACGCCGCAGGCCTATCACTCCAGAGATCGTCGGGCCAACATGCACGCCGCAGCGCAGTCCCAGATCGAGTTCACGCAAGCGCGTATAGGCATCTACCGCCGCTACACACTCCATGGCGAGACGCACTGCGCCGCTCAGGTTGCTGTTGGCCACCGCCATATAGGCGTCACCGATAGTCTTGATCTTTTCCACGCCATGGCGTTGCGCAAGGCGGTCAAAGGTTGAAAACAGGTCATTGAGCACCCGGACCACTTCGTCCGGGCGCCGGCAGGCGGAAAACCGCGTGAACCCGGCAATGTCAAGAAACACCACGGCCGTATCCGCAAACTGCTGTGCCTGCGCGACGTTGTCGCGCTTGAGCTGGTTTGCGATGGCTGCGGGCAGGGCGTTGTAAAGCACATGGTCGGCACGTGCCCGTTCGGTTTCGGCCGACCGCTGCTCCCGGTACAGCGCCAGGTTGAGCCTCAAGACGAACATGTCCAGCAAGGTGGCAACCAGAGCCAGTGCCGCGAGGTTGATGGCCGCCCCGCTGGTATGAAAGGTATCGCGCTGGTCAAGGTGAAAGATGGCCACCACCAAAGCCAGGGTACTGGTGGCGATAAGCACCTTGCGCAACTGGTCGAGGTTGCTGAATACACAGACCATCGTCAGCAGAAAGATCGCATAGGTCGACAGGTCGCCGCTGAGCATCCAGGAGAGGTAGGCAAACCAGGAGAACAGTGCGGCGCTTACGACAAAGAACGCGCGCAGGGTTCGCGCACGGATCGCAGGCGCCTTTGCCCGCCTGGCGACCACCAGGAACGCGAGGAAGCTGACCCAGGCACACACATGCCATGCCACTAACGGCGCGTGGTGGGGATCCGCTCCCCACACGCCGAGTGTGTATAAGACCGGGTCGACGACAAACAGCATCAAGCTGACGACAACCAGGCCGATCGCGCACAAGGGCGAAAGCATCGAGAACGACTTGTCCCCCAGCCAGAGCGCGAAATCGGCGCGATCGCGCACGGCGAGCGCCAGCGGGATTGGAAATTGCATGTGTACCCCTGTGCAACGGGCCTGACGCGCGGCGGCGCATGCCAGAGCAAGATCAGTCTAGTTGCCCATGCAAAGACACTTGTACTGAAATCCGATGATGCCGGAGGCGCGCCGGCTGAAACGTCGCCAATATGGGGTAGCCATTGGCCGCGGATCAAACGCGGACCCATGCGCGGGCGCCATGGATAATTTGGCAAGCATGAAAAATATTGTGATCCTCATTTCTGGTGGAGGCTCCAACATGCAGGCCATCATCAGGGCGTCACAGTCGCAGGACTGGGCCACGCGTTACCGGGCCAGGGTTGTCGGTGTCATCAGCAACCGGGGGGATGCGGGTGGTCTGGAACTGGCTCGCGAGCTCGGCGTGGCGACGGCGGTCGTCGAGCACAGGGACTATGCGAATCGTGAAGCCTTCGAGGCGCAACTGCTTGCCCACATCCACCAGGTTGCGGGGCCCGGCGGCCCGGCCTTGCTGGTACTGGCAGGATTCATGCGGGTATTGACGGCCGGGTTTGTGAACCACTTCGCGGGGCGGCTGGTAAACATCCACCCCTCCTTGCTGCCCGCATTCGCCGGTCTTCACACCCACCGCCGCGCCCTGCACGCGGGTTGCAGGTTTGCCGGCGCAACAGTGCATCGGGTCACTGCCGACCTCGACAGCGGGCCGATCCTGGCGCAGGCCGTGGTGCCGGTGCTGGCGGGTGATACGGAGGAGACGTTGGCTGCACGCGTGCTGACGCAGGAGCACCTCGTCTATCCGCAGGCCATTGCCGATTTACTGGCCAGGGAAGCTGCATGGGACAATAGCGCCGATGCATCCAAAGGCCCTGCTTGAGCTGTGCGCCGATCTGGTCGGCGCGGTATTGCGGTTTGAGCATCCAGCCGACGCGGTCGTGGCGCGATTCTTTCGTGAGCACAGGGGACTGGGCCCACGCGAACGCCACTTGTTGACAGAAACGGTGTACGCCGTACTGCGCAAAAAGCTCTACTTCGAACATCTGGCCCCCTCTGGGAGCGGACCCAAGGCCCGTCGATTGGCAATTCTGGGCTTCGCCGCGCCGCGTGACTTTCTGGCCGGCGCACTGACCGACCAGGAGGCAAAGTGGTTGTCTCAGTGTGATCAGGTCGCGCCGG
>JANNDB010000225.1:0-3823 GCA_031387285.1 Betaproteobacteria bacterium
AGGTGAGTCACAGGAGTCAAAGTCGGAGGAGTCTGAAGAGACTGCAGAGGAAAAGACGGAGGAGACGAGCGAAGAAGCTCAAGAGGAAGCACCAGAAAGTGCACGTGACGAGAAAGATCTCTAATAGACTTGATCATGAACTATCAGAAACTTGTGGACGTATGTGACTGTAATGTGAGAGTGAGTTTATTCCGAATCCTTTGCCGGCCTTCGCGACGATTCCTCATGCAACTGTGACGGTTCCCATTTCCTTGGATGTGGAGTCTTGGTCCATTTCGGCACCCAATGCAATGGCTTGAATCCGTCCTTGTAGCTCTTTGACGGTGCCCAGTATTTCTCGAACGCAGTCTTGTTAGGTAACTGTACCATCTCGTGCACTTTTGGGATACGTTTTGCGGCATCGAGTGCTTTTAGCTCAACGCCTGATTCGACTAATGTATGGATTAGGTCATCTACGCCCTTGAGTCGTTTGCCAAGTCTGTATTTCTGTGTTTTTGTAAGCCTGAAGCGTCGTTTGCTGGATTAAGAAGGGAGTACTTTAATAGTCCGCTTAATGTTGCGCCTGTGCTTCTGAATGCTCCAAACATGATGGTTACGAAAAAAGAACACACAAACTGAAATCTCGCCACTTTGCGATGCCGCTGGTGCTCGCCTGGTGGTTCCAGAAGCGCGAGGGGCAATTGCGGCCCCTGGACTTCCTGGTGGGCGGCGCCCTGCTGGCAGTTCCTGTGGCCCTGATCATGAAACAACCGGACCTCGGCACCGCCTTGCTGGTGCTGGCGGCGGGCGTATCCGTGATTTTCTTCGCAGGATTGCGCTGGAGGCTGGTGCTGCCGCCGGTGCTGCTGGGCCTTGTGGCCATCACGCTGCTGGTGGCTTTCGAGCCTGACCTGTGCGCTGACGGCGTGCGCTGGGTGGTGCTGCGTGACTACCAGCAGCAACGCATCTGCACCTTGCTGGACCCTGGCAAGGACCCGCTGGGCAAGGGTTTTCACATCATCCAGGGGATGATTGCCATCGGCTCCGGGGGGGTCTGGGGCAAAGGATTCATGCAAGGAACCCAGACGCATCTGGAGTTCATCCCGGAACGCACCACCGATTTCATCTTTGCCGCCTACGCCGAGGAATTCGGGCTGATCGGCACCTTGTTGCTGATCGTGGCGTTCCTGTTCCTGGTCCTGCGTGCATTGACGATAGCGCTGGAGGCACCCACCGTGTTCTCGCGTTTGCTGGCGGGCGCGCTGGGCATGATCTTTTTTTCGTATGCCTTTGTGAACATGGGCATGGTCAGTGGCATCCTGCCGGTCGTGGGTGTTCCATTGCCCTTCATCAGTTATGGTGGAACGGCGATGGTCACGCTCGGGCTTGCGCTGGGCATGTTGATGGCGATTGCCAAGTCCAAACGGCTGGTCCAATCGTGACACACACACCGTTTCCGGTCGCCATCATCGGCGTCGGCAATATGGGCGCCGCCATGGCCCACAACCTGTTGGCGCGGGGATGGGTGGTGCACGTGCACGATATCGTTCCCGAGCGCCACCAGGCCCTGGTTGAAGCCGGAGCACACGCCTGTAGCACGGCCGCGCAAGCCGCTGAATTGGCATCGACCACCATCATCAGCGTGGTGACCGCCGAGCAGGCGAACGACGTGCTGTTTGGCGCTGGGGCGGTGGCTGCAGCCGCGCGGCTGGGTCACACCGTGCTGCTGTGCCCGACGATGGCGCCGAAGGCTGTTGAGGACATTGCAGCCCGGTTGCACCCGCTTGGCGTCTTCTGTGTGGATGCGCCGATGTCAGGTGGCCCGGTCCGCGCGCGTGATGGCAGCATGAGCCTGATGATCGCCTGCGCGCAAGCGGTGTTCGTACGCCAGGCGCCGCTGTTGCAGGCGCTGTCTTCCAGGCTGTTCCGTATCAGCGAGCGGGTCGGCGACGGCGCCCGCACGAAATTGGTCAACAACCTTGCCGCGGCCATCAATCTGGCAGGAGCGGCGGAAGTACTGGCCATGGCGCAACGAATGGGGCTCGATGGCGACAGGACGCTGGATGTGATGGAGCAGTCGAGCGGGCAGAGCTGGATTGGCAGCGACCGCATGCGCCGGGCACTGGCCCAGGATTACGCGCCGCGGGCCCGCATGACCCTGCTCGAAAAAGATACCCGCCTGGCAGTGCAGGCAGCGCAGGATGCCGGATTCGAGGGCCCGCTCGGGATCGGCGTGCGCGACCTGTTTGCCGCCGCCAGCGCCAGCGGTTTGGCCGAGCTCGACGATGGTGCCCTGCTGCAGTGGATGGCGCGGCGCAACTGAGCGGCATCAGTTTGATGAAGGCTTGTGGGCATTGATGCGGCGCCGTGCCGGAAATGGCTCGGTCGCTAGAATGGACCATGATCTCCCGCGAACCCACCATTGAACGTCTGGCGATCGCCAAGGCGCTGTTGCTGACGCCTTTTGGCCTCAATGAAACCCATCTTTCGCGCGCGCTCGCCGAGATCAGGGCGCACCGTGTGGACGAGGCCGACCTGTATTTCCAGTACACCCGCAGCGAGGGCTGGAGCCTGGAAGAAGGCATCGTCAAGACCGGGTCCTTCAGCATCGACCAGGGCGTCGGCGTTCGCGCCGTGAGCGGAGAGAAAACGGCGTTCGCCTATTCAGACGACATCTCCAACGCTTCGCTGCTGGATGCGGCACGTACGGTGCGCTCGATCGCCTCTGCCGCGACGGGTGGCCGTACCAAGGTGCCACGCCGCAGTCTGGCGTCAGCCCGTTCGTTATACCCCGACCTGGACCCTATCACCACCCTGGACAGCAATACCAAGGTGGCACTGCTCGGCCGGGTCGAAAAGCTGGCGCGCGCGAAAGATCCACGGGTGGTACAGGTGATGGCCGGCCTTGCCAGTGAATATGACGTGGTGCTGGTGGCACGTGCTGATGGCACGCTGGCAGCCGATGTGCGCCCACTGGTACGGCTCAGCCTGACCGTCATTGCCGAGCAAAAAGGCCGGCGCGAGATGGGCAACGCAGGGGGCGGCGGGCGATTCGGTCTGGCGTACTTTGACGATGCCATGGTGCAGCGGTACGTCGACGAAGCGGTCAACGCAGCGCTCACCAATCTGGATTCGCGGCCTGCACCGGCAGGTGAGATGAGTGTGGTACTTGGCCCGGGATGGCCCGGCGTGCTGCTGCATGAGGCGATCGGTCATGGCTTGGAGGGAGACTTCAATCGAAAGGGGTCGAGCGCCTTCAGCGGGCGCATCGGCCAGCGCGTCGCAGCCAAGGGTGTCACGGTACTCGATGACGGCACCATGGCGGACCGGCGCGGCTCGCTCAACGTGGACGACGAGGGCAACCCCAGCCAGAGCAACGTGCTGATCGAAGACGGCATCCTCAAGGGCTACATGCAGGATTCGATGAACGCACGCATCAGCGGTGTTGCCGCCACCGGTAACGGACGCCGTGAGAGTTATGCCCATGTGCCGATGCCGCGCATGACCAATACCTACATGCTGGCCGGCGACCGGGCCCCGGCCGAGATTGTGGCCAGCCTCAAGCGTGGCCTGTATGCGACCAACTTTGGTGGTGGCCAGGTCGACATCACGTCCGGCAAGTTCGTATTTTCGGCCAGTGAAGCCTACTGGGTCGAGAATGGAAAGATCCAGTACCCGGTAAAGGGCGCCACCATCGTCGGAAACGGCCCCGACGCCTTGACCCGCGTCAGCATGATTGGCAACGACATGCGCCTGGACAGTGGTGTGGGCGTGTGTGGAAAGGAAGGCCAGAGCGTGCCGGTGGGCGTCGGGCAACCGACGATGGTGGCGCCCTTTACCGGGT
>JANNDB010000259.1:0-5937 GCA_031387285.1 Betaproteobacteria bacterium
GCCTGCGCCCGCGCGCACACAGTCCCACCCGGCGCGACAGGTGGGCGCGCCAACCAAACACCGCAGGGCAGGCGGTGTGGATACGCGGGCGCAGGCCCCATTCGCGCTTGCCACGACCATTGCCCGCCCTGACAGTGATGACGCTACTGCGCGGGCGCGCCCAGGATTGCGCGCGCGAGCGTGGGCCGGAGAACGCGTGTCCGCGCCGCCTGCCCCGCCACGGGCCATGGCGTGCCCCCAACCTGTTCGATTGATCGCAAATTGGTATCAGACCTTTCTGCGGCCCGACCAGTAGCGTTCCCGCACAGCCTTCTTGTCGATCTTGCCGATGGTGTTCTTCGGCACGGCGTCCACGATCTCGATGCGTTCGGGCTGCTTGATCGAAGACAGGGCGGAGGCGCGGCAGACCTGCAGCAGTTCGTCGGGCGTTGCATGTGTACCCGGCCGCAGGGATACCACGGCCAGCACGGCCTCACCCCACTTGTCGTCCGGCACGCCCACGACCGCCGCATCCAGCACGGCCGGGTGCGTGTACAACACCCGCTCGACTTCACTCGGCGCGAGGTTGTAACCGCCACGGATGATCAGGTCCTTGATGCGGTCGACGATGTAGTAATAGCCCTCTGCATCAACACGCCCCACGTCACCGGAATACAGCCAGCCGTCGATCAGCGCCTTGCCGGTTCGCCCGGGTTCGCGGAAGTAGCCCAGCATGGTGTGCGGGCCGCCAAAGATGATCTCGCCGGTCTCGCCTTGCGGCACCTCGACGCGCTGCGGATCCACCACCCGCACGGTGGTTGCAAACGATGGCCGGCCGCAGGAGGCCAGCAGTTGCGGCAGGTCGGTGAGGGCACGGACATGGTCCTGTTTGCGCAGCAAGGTGCCGATCGAGGCAATCTCGGCCATTCCGTAGAGCTGGATGAAGATCGGACCGTACTTCTCGATCAGGCGGCGCAGCCGTTCGGCCGGGATCGGCGAGGAACCGTAGCCGAGCGTGGTGATCGACGACAGCCGCTGCGGGAAATCGCCCGGGTCCTGCTCCAGCAGGGTTGCCAGCATGGTCGGTACCAGAAAGGTATGCGTCACCCGATGGCGCTGTACCGTGTCGCACAAGGCGAAGCTGTTGAACCCCCGGCTTTCGGCGAACCCGATGGCCGCGCCCGCCATCAGGCAGGGCACGATGGTGATGTTGACGCACGAGTTGTGCGGTATCTGGATCAGGTAGCGCGATTCCGCGTTGATTTCGTATTCCAGGCAGGCAACCGTGCCGTGCTGCAGTGCCGCTGCGTGGTCGAACAGGATGCCTTTGGGAAGGCCGGTCGTGCCGCTGGTGTAGACGATGGCGAAGTGGTCTGCGGGAAACACGGCGAAAGCGCTGGCGGCAACCGCAGGGCTGGCCGCCGCCAGCCGGGCTTCGTAGCCTGCCGGTGCGTCCAGCACCAGCACCGGTATGTTGCGGCGCGCCGCCAGCGCAATGGCCATGGACTCGTACTCGGGCTCGGTGATCAGGATGCGTGGCTCGGCGTTGTCGAACACGGCCTCGAGTTCGGCGGCCGTCATGCGGAAATTCAGGCCGACATACACCAGCCCGGCCTTGGCGACCCCCACCAGCACCTCGACCACCTCCATGCGGTTATGCACCAGCAAGGCGGCGCGCTCGCCCTGCGCGAATCCGTAGCCTGCACGCAGCGCATGGGCCAGGCGGCTGCTGCGCTCGTCGAGTGTGGCGTAGTCCATGGTGCGTGCACCGTCGAAAAGCGCAAGGCTGTGCGGTGCGCGTTGGGCGATGCGGGTTACGGCTATTCCGACGTTCATGCTGGTGTGCAGGTTTGGCGCTCCCGGGCCGTTCGCTGTGATCGCGCCACCGGCACCCGGGCAGGCACGATGATACGGAAGCTGCGCCACACGTGCACGGCGATTGCATCGATTTCGTTTAAACTTTTGCAGCGCCCTCGAACAATGCCCAGCCCGGGCCGAATCCTCGCGCACCCGGCAGTCCCCGCCAGCCTACAGGCCGAAAGACCCGCATGACCACCATCTATCCCGCGTACCAGTCACTCAAGCTGGATCGCCCTGCCGAACAGGTGCTGCGCATCACCATGTCGCGCGGCAAGATCAATGCGATGGATTTCGAGTTTCACCACGCGATGACAACCATCTGGCAGCACATCGAGGATGACCCGACGGTCGGCGCCGTCATCCTCACGGGCGATGGCCGCGCGTTTTCGGCAGGCGGCGATTTTGAGCTCGAGCAGAAGCTGGTCAACGAGTTCGAGTGGCGTGCACGCATGTGGAAGGATGGCCGCAACCTGGTCAAGAACATGCTGCATTTCTCCAAACCCGTGGTGGCTGCCATCAACGGGCCTGCCGCCGGTGGAGGACTCGCTGCGGCCATGCTCTCCGACATCACCATCGCCGGGCGCTCCGCCAAGATCGTCGACGGTCATGTGCGCCTGGGCGTGGCGGCAGGTGACCATGCGGCCATCATCTGGCCGCTGCTGTGTGGAATGGCCAAGGCCAAGTACTACCTCATGAGCGGCGAGCACCTGTATGCCGAGGAGGCCGAGCGCATCGGCCTGATCTCCCGGTGTGTGGATGACGACAAGCTGCAGGAAACGGCGCTACGGGTTGCCGTCAACCTGACCAAGGCCTCTCCCTCCGCGCTGCGCTGGACCAAGCTGTCCATGAACAACTGGATGCAGATGGCCTGGCCGATCTTCGAGAACTCGCTGGCGCTGGAAATTCTTGGCTTTTCCGGCCCGGATGTGGTCGAAGGCCTCAAGGCCTACGAAGAGAAGCGCGAGCCGGTATTCAATCCCGTCTCCCCCATCTGACATGGCGTCTGACTCCATTCCCAATCCGCTCGACTTCTTGGGTCGTACGGTCCTGGTGGTCGGCGGCTCCAGCGGTATCGGGAATGGCATCGCGCAGGCCTTCCGGCAGCACGGGGCGCTGGTGCATGTATGGGGTACCCGCGCGGCAGCGTCGGACTACGCAGCCGGCGAAGGCTCTGACCTGGAGGGACTGCTGTATGCGCAGGTCGACGTCAGCGACTTCGACGCCATCAAGGCCGCTGCGGCACCGCAGCCGCTCGACGTGCTCGTGTTGTGCCAGGGCACGGTGGCCTACGGCCGCAAGGAGTTCCAGATCGAAACGTTTCGCGCCATCATCGATGTGAACCTCAACAGCCTGATGGCCTGCGCGGAGAAGTTCCGCGAGGCGCTGGCGCACAGCAAGGGCTCGCTGATCACCATCTCCTCCGTCGGCGGCTGGCGCGCGACGATCGGCAACCCGGCCTACGCGGCGTCCAAGGCCGGTGCCATTCACCTTACCGCCACCCTGGGCAAGGCGTGGGCGCCCAAAGGCATCCGCGTGAATGGCGTCGCACCCGGTCTGGTCGACACCAAGCTCACCAAGGTCACCATGGATAACCCGCAGCGGCGCCAGGAGCGTATTGACGGTATTCCGGCCGGGCGGCTGGGCACTCCCCAGGACATGGCTGGCGCCTGCCTGTACCTGGCGTCACCGCTGGCGGCCTACGTGTTCGGGCAGACGATCGCAGTCGACGGCGGACGCATGTTGTGACCCCCGCCGCGGCTGCATCCGCAACCGGCACCAGCGCGTCGCGCGCCGCGCGCATGCAGCGCTGGGAGCTGTGGCTGGGTCAGCACTCCGAGGAGCCGTTGCTGCCGGACCTTGCCATCGTGGACGCCCACCACCATCTGTGGGATCGAGGCGGCCACACCTATCTGCCGGCGCAGTATTGCCAGGATGTGCAGGGCCACAATGTCCGGGCCACGGTCTATATTGAATGCCTCTCTGGCTACCGCACCGACGGGCCGGAGCACTTGCGTTGTGTGGGCGAGACCGAATACCTGATGGGTGTGCTGGCGCAACCCATGGCGGGTGGCGCGCCCGATATTGCCGCCGGTATCGTGGGCCGGGCGGACCTTGCGCTGGGCGACGCCGTCGACGCCGTGCTCGACGCACACACGCAGGTGGCGGGAGAGCGCTTCAAGGGCATTCGTTACGCCAGCGCCTGGGATGCCGACCCGGCCGTCCACGCCGCCTACCCCACGCATGCCGGGATGCTTGCCGAACCGACGGTACACGCCGGAGCGCGGCGCCTGGGCCGGCGCGGCATGACGCTGGACCTGTGGTGCTACTTTCACCAATTGGGCGATGTCGCCGTGCTGGCCCGCGCCTGCCCGCAGGTATCGCTGGTGCTCAACCATGTTGGCGGGCCGATTGGACTCGGCCCCTATGCAGGCCGGCGCGACGAGGTGTTCCGGGCCTGGCGGCAATCAATACAGGCGCTGGCCGTGTTTCCCAATCTCACCGTCAAGGTGGGCGGCCTGGGCATGGTGGCGGCAGGCTTCGGATGGCGCGAGCGCGATGTGCCGCCATCCTCCAGCGAACTCGCACTGGCGTGGCAGCCCTACTTCGAGGTCTGCCTCGAAGCCTTTGGCGCCGGGCGCTGCATGTTCGAGAGCAATTTCCCGGTTGACCGCACCGGATGTTCGTACGGCGTGATGTGGAATGCCTTCAAGCGCATGGCACAGCGGTTCTCGATGTCCGAGCGGGAGGCGCTGTGTGCGGAAACGGCGCGCCGGGTCTACGCCCTTTGAGCCCGACGCATGATCAACCCTGCCGCCGCACCAGCAACAAGGCGGCTGCCTGCGCCGGCATGCCGGGGCGTACGCCACACGCCAGCGCCAGTGTGTTGGCAGCGCTTACGACGCCGTCCGCATAGGTGCTCATGCCGTCGCCCATGCGGGCGCGGGTCGCGTCGACCGTAGCGCCTGCAATACCTTCGGCGTTCGTGATGTCCAGGCCCGCCATGCCGGAATCGTTGCGGCCGCGGCCGCCGTCGGAGCACACGAAGCCGAACGGCCGCACCGTGATGATGTGCCGCGCTCCGCTGCGCCCGGTATGCCCGGCGGTGACCAGCACGTTGCGCCGGTCGGCTGGCGTGCCGAACACGATCGAGTCGGTCACCACGATCTGCCTTCCCTCGGGCGTTTCATGCACCACCCGCCGGTTGGTGACCTGGTAGGCGCTCGGTGTGCCAGGATCATGGTCGAGCATGCGCCGCGCTGCATCGTGCACCGCCATGCCGACCTGCACGCCGCAATCCTGCGCCGGCCGGTTGATGAAACTGATGCGCCCGTTGTGGTAGGTGTCCACCCCGTCACCGAGGATGATGCTCATGACGTCCACGGCCGCCGCCGGGATGTTGAGCGCCTCCAGGTACCACAATCCCGCGATATTCGCGCCGCGCGGCCCGACGCCGCCGTCAAATCCGATCACCGCCCGCGGAAGGTGGTCATGCACCAGCCGGGCCGGCAGGACGCCGATGTAGGATGCCGTCACCAGCACGTCGCATCCGCGGTTGCGCGGCAATACGTCCGCCGCACTGTCGAGCGCCATGATGGCGCCACGCCCGGTGCGCAGCATCTCGGTCTGCAGGTCGCTCATGCCATCCGTTCCCGACTGGCTCAGGGCGTGCGGCGCACCAGCAGCCCCGCTGCCTCTGCCGCCGGCATTCCAACACGTACACCGCAGGCCCGCGCAATCGAATTCACTGCGCTGATGGTGCCATCGCGGTAGCTGCTCAGGCCGTCTCCCATGCGGGCCAGGCGGGCGTCCACGGTCGCTCCCGCAAGGCCTTCGTTCTCGACCATGGCCAGCCCGGCGACACCGGCGTCATCACGACCCTTGCCACCGTCTGAACAGATGAATCCGAACGGCCGCACCTTCAGCAGGTAGGGCACGGCACTGCGGCCCGTGTGGCCGGCGGTCACCAGCACATTGCGCACGTCCTCGGGCAGTCCGAACGCGATGGAGTCGGTGCATACGACCTGGCGTCCGTCCGGGCCTGAGTCCACCACGGTGCGGTTGGTGACATCCGCAGCCGACGGCGCACGCAGATCCACC
>JANNDB010000319.1:0-1794 GCA_031387285.1 Betaproteobacteria bacterium
TATCGAAAGCCGGGTCGGCGCCGGCTACCAGGAGAATTTCGAGCAGCTATCGGCCCTGCGGCTCGACCCGGGGGCTCCGTCTGCTCCGGCACTTGAGGAGTTGCGCCGGTACGCAGCGCTGCGTGGTGACGCCTCGCTCGCCTTGGCGGATGGCTTGCGCAAGCAGGACCCGGTCAAGGTGCGCAAGGCGCTGGAGACTGCAAGGCAGGCCCCGGCCCTGGCGCGCAAGGCCTCGGGGCCGCGGGGTGGGGCTTCACGCTGAGGCGGGGCGCCCTGGATCAGATATCAATATTCCCCGCCCGCAACGCATTGGCCTCAATGAACTCGCGGCGCGGCTCGACCTCGTCGCCCATCAGCATGGTGAAGACGCGATCGGCTTCGATGGCGTCATCGATCTGCACGCGCAGGAGGCGACGCACGGCCGGGTCCATGGTGGTTTCCCATAGCTGCATGGGGTTCATTTCACCAAGTCCCTTGTAACGCTGGCGCGACGTGGCGTTTTCGGCCTGCGCAATCAGCCAGGCCATGGCTTCCCGGAAGTCGCTGACTTTTTCTTCCTTCAGGCGCTCGCCCTCGCCGCGACGGACTTTCGCGCCTTCGCTCAACAAACCCTTGAAGGTATTGGCGGCCTCGGCAAGTGCAGCGTAGTCGGAGCCGTGCACGAAATCCTGTGTGAGCACGCTGCTTTTCACGTTGCCGTGATGGCGCCGGCTGATGCGCAGGATGGGTTTGTCGGTACGCACGTCAAATTCGCCGGCAACTTCGGCATCCAGCAGCCGCACCTGCAGGGCGGTCGCAGAAGCCTGTGCCGCCGCAACGGTGTCGAGGTCGAGCGCCACACCGTCTGCCAACGCGCGCAGGGCTTCGGAATCCATAAAGTTGTGCAGCCGCGCTATCACCGCCTGGGCCACCTGGTGTTTGCGCGCCAATTCGGACAGGGTTTCGCCAGTCAGGGTGGTGCCATCCACCCCGCCGGTGTAAACGGCCGCATTCACCAAGGCGATGCGCATCAGGAAACTGTCGAGCGCTGCGCCGTCCTTGAGGTAAAGCTCTTCCTTGCCGGCCTTGACCTTGTACAGCGGCGGCTGCGCAATGTATATATGGCCACGCTCCACCAGCTCGGGCATCTGCCGGTAAAAGAAGGTGAGCAACAAGGTGCGGATATGGGCACCGTCCACGTCCGCATCGGTCATGATGATGATGCGGTGGTAGCGCAGCTTGGCCACATTGAAGTCGTCGTTGCCGGTCGAGCCGCCGGCCTTTCCGATACCGGTGCCCAGTGCGGTGATCAGCGTGAGGATTTCGTTGCTGGTCAGCAGCTTTTCATAACGCGCCTTCTCCACGTTCAGGATCTTGCCGCGCAACGGCAGGATCGCCTGGAACTTGCGGTCGCGCCCCTGTTTGGCTGAACCGCCGGCCGAATCTCCCTCCACGATGTAGATTTCGCACAGCGCCGGGTCTTTCTCCTGGCAATCTGCGAGTTTGCCCGGCAGGCCCATGCCGTCCAGCACACCCTTGCGCCGCGTCATGTCGCGCGCCTTGCGCGCGGCTTCCCGGGCGCGAGCGGCCTCAATGATCTTGCCAACGATGATCCTGGCGTCCGCCGGCCGCTCCTGCAAATAGTCGAACAACAACTTGCTGACGATGTCTTCGACCGGTCCGCGCACCTCGCTGCTCACCAGCTTGTCCTTGGTCTGGCTGCTGAATTTGGGTTCGGGCACCTTCACGCTGAGCACGCAACACAAGCCCTCACGCATGTCGTCGCCGGTCACCTCGACCTTGGCTTTCTTTGCA
>JANNDB010000349.1:0-3658 GCA_031387285.1 Betaproteobacteria bacterium
GCGGCGCCGGCGCGGCGCACACCGGCGCCAACTGCGTGGACTGGTGCGGCCATGCCGTGTTTGACGATTTCAGCGTGGCCGGCAACATGCTCGCCGGGCCGCAGGTGCTGGCCGACACCGCAGACGCCTTCAGAAAGAGCGCCGGCTTGCCACTGGCCGAACGCCTGCTCGCAGCCATGGCAGCGGGCGACGCCGCAGGTGGCGACAAGCGCGGCAAACAGTCTGCCTCCCTGCGTATCCATGGCGACGAGGATTACGTGCAGCTCGACCTGCGGGTGGACGACCATGCCGAACCGATCATCGAACTGCACCGGCTCTACCAGGTCAGCCTGGAGCGCTTTCAAGCCTTTGTGTCCTGCCTGGCGGGCCGGCACAGCCCGGCCGGCCTGATCGACCGGCCCGAGATCGACGCCCGCATTGCGGCCTTTCTCGCCGAGCGCGCCGCTCCCCGCTGATGGGCATCTTGCTCGAAGTACAGGGCCTGCGCACCCTGTTCAAAACCGATGATGGCGAATTCGCAGCGGTGGACGGGGTGGCGTTTTCCGTGGACGCGGGGCGCACCCTGGCCATTGTGGGTGAGTCGGGCTGTGGGAAAAGCGTCACGGCGCTGTCCATCATGGGGCTGGTGCCGAACCCGCCAGGGCGCATCGCCGAAGGCTCCATCCGTTTCGAGGGGCGCGAACTGATCGGACTGCCCACAGCGCAGTTGCAGGACCTGCGCGGAAACGGCATGGCGATGATTTTCCAGGAGCCGATGTCGTCGCTCAATCCGGCCTTCACGGTGGGCGAACAGATTGTGGAAGGCCTCATGCGGCACCGCCCGCTCACGCGCGAGCAGGCCAGCCAGCGCGCGCTCGAGATGCTGCACACCGTGCGCATTCCGGCGCCGGAGCAGCGCTTTCATGAGTACCCGCACAAGCTCTCGGGCGGCATGCGCCAGCGCGTGATGATCGCCATGGCCCTGTCCTGCGCGCCACGCCTTCTGATCGCGGACGAACCAACCACTGCGCTCGACGTGACGATACAGGCGCAGATTCTGGAACTGATGCGCACGCTGCAGCAGGAGACCGGCACCGCTGTCATCCTGATCACGCACGATCTGGGCGTGGTGGCCGAAGTAGCCGATGAGGTGGTGGTGATGTATGCCGGCAAGGTGGTGGAACAGGGCCCGGTCCAGGCGCTGTTCGATACGCCCCAGCACCCGTACACCATCGGCCTGCTCGGCTCGATTCCGCGACTGCATGGCGAACAGTCGCGCCTGGCGGCCATCCAGGGCCAGGTGCCCAACCCGCTGCAGTTGCCGGCGGGTTGCCGCTTCGCCCAGCGTTGCCCGTTCGCGCAGGCGCGCTGCCACGCCGAGTCGCCACCATTGCGCGAAGTGGCTTCTGGTCATGCCTCGGCCTGTTGGCGCGCGCCGCTCGACCCGGATGTCTTGCTGGCGCCGCAGCTGGCAGGAGTGGCGGCGTGAGCGCAGTTCCGCTGCTGCAGGTCGAAGGCCTGGTGAAACATTTCCCCGTGCGCAAAGGCATATTCGGGCGCGTACGTGGCGCCGTACGGGCTGTCGACGGGGTGGATTTCAGCCTGTCCGCCGGCGAGACACTCGGTGTCGTGGGTGAATCCGGTTGCGGCAAGTCCACGCTCGGGCGGGTCGTGCTGCGGCTCATTGAACCCAGCGCCGGGCGCGTGCTGTTTGCCGGGGAAGACTTGGGGCCCTTGAGCCTGCCGGCGCTGCGGCGCAAACGCAGCGCGATGCAGATCATCTTCCAGGACCCGTACTCGTCCCTCAACCCGCGCATGACGGTCGGCCAGACGCTGGCCGAACCGCTGATGCTGCATGGGCTGGCACGCGGGCGCGAGCACGAACGCGTGGCCGAGCTGCTGCACACCGTGGGACTGGCGCCGCAACATGCACTGCGTTATCCGCACGAGTTTTCCGGCGGCCAACGCCAGCGCATCGGTATTGCGCGCGCACTCGCCGTGGAGCCCAAACTGATCGTCTGTGACGAGGCGGTGTCCGCGCTCGACGTGTCGGTGCAGGCCCAGGTCGTGAACCTGCTGCAGGACCTGCAGCAGCAGTTCGGCCTGGCCTATATCTTTATTGCGCACGATCTGGCGGTCGTCAAACACATCGCGGCGCGCATTGCCGTGATGTACCTGGGCCGCATTGTGGAACTTGCCGACAAACGCAGCCTGTTCGCCACCCCGCGCCACCCCTATACCCAGGCCCTGCTCTCGGCGATTCCGCTGCCGCAACCCGGGCTGCGGCGCGAACGCGTCGTGCTTGCCGGCGATGTGCCCAGCCCCTTGCAGCCGCCGCCGGGTTGCCATTTCCATACGCGCTGCCCGCATGCACGCGCCGTCTGTTCGGAGCTTGCTCCGCCCTTGGTCACGGACCAGGGGCACGCGGTGGCCTGCCATTTCTGGCGCGAAATCCAGCCGCTGGCCAACCTGCCGGCGTCCGGCGTCGCCACGGTGAATACGCGGCTTCAACGCCTGCAATCGGCCTTCACCACACGCACCGAAGCCGCATAATCACTTTGACATCCGCCCTCGCCCCAACGTCACCCTGGAGTTTTCCATCATGAAATTTTCCCCATCCGCATGGTTTGCAGCGCTGTTGCTGGCGCTGGCACCGGTTGCCCTGCAGGCGCAAAACCTGCGCATCGGCCTCGCCGAAGACCCGGACATCCTGGATCCCACGCTGGCCCGTACCTTCGTCGGGCGCATCGTGTTTGCGGCCCTGTGTGACAAGTTGTTCGACGTGGACGAGAAGCTCAACGTGGTCCCGCAGCTGGCCACGGGCTATGAATGGTCCGCCGACAGCAAGACACTCACCATCAAGCTGCGCACCGACGTGACGTTCCACGACGGGGAGAAGATGGACGCGGCCGCCGTCAAGTTCAATCTCGATCGCCACAAGACCATGGCCGGCTCGAATCGCAGTGGTGAGCTGCGCCCGGTGGCGAGTATTGACGTGGTCGACCCGGCTACGGTCCGGCTGAACCTTTCGGTCCCCTTCACCCCCTTGCTTGCGACGCTGACGGATCGCGCCGGAATGATGGTCTCCCCGAAGGCCGCTCAGGCTGGCGGCGCCAACTTCGGCACCAAACCGGTCTGCTCCGGGCCGTACAAGTTTGTCGAACGCATCGCGCAGGACCGCATCGTGTTCGAGCGTTACGCCAACTACTGGAACAAGGCCGCGGTCAGCTTCGACCGCATCACCTACACGCCGGTGCCGGACTCCACGGTGCGCCTGGCCAACCTCAAATCGGGGCAATTCGATTTCATCGAACGCGTGGCCTCCAGCGACATGGAAGCCATCTCCAAGGACAAGCGCCTGAAAACCTCACGCATCACCGGCATCGGCTACACCGGTATCACGATCAATATCGGCAAAAGCGACCAGGCGCAGAAGAACCCGCTCGGGCGTGACCCGCGCGTGCGCGAGGCCTTCGAGTTGTCGCTGGACCGCCAGGGACTGGCGCAGGTTGTGATGGACAACGAGGCCATGATCGGTAACCAGTGGGTCGCGCCGACCAACGCCTACTACGCGAAAAACGCACCCATGCCCAAACGCAACGTGGAACGCGCACGTGCCCTGCTGAAGGAGGCCGGTGTGACGAACCCGAGCTTCACGCTCATGACCGGCACCAACTCC
>JANNDB010000368.1:0-3875 GCA_031387285.1 Betaproteobacteria bacterium
TGCCACTAGCCGCTACCAGACGTCCCAACCTGCTCGGCACTGACAGCCATGCCATCATTCAAGTCATTCCTGTACTACCACCTCACCAAACGGGCGTTGGCACGGTTCCGTTCGTTGAACCTGCCGATAACACAGGCCCGCCTTGCGCGTGAAGAGCAAAGCGCGCGCGTATTCAAAATGCCCTCGGGCGTGGTGATCGAACCAGCGGATGTCGCCGGTGTCGGCGGCGAGTGGTTGCGCCCAACGGCACCGGGGCAGCGCGGCATCGTGTTGTACCTGCATGGCGGCGCCTATGTTTTTGGCTCGACCATCACCCATCGCGGCATTGCGGCCAGGCTCGCCATAGCGTCCGGCGCAGCTGTGCTGGTCATCAACTACCGGCTGGCGCCGGAAAACCCTTTCCCGGCGGGCCTTGACGATGCCCTCGTCGTTTACAAGGAACTCCTGCAGGCCTATCCTGACGCCCCGATTGGCTGCGCGGGAGACTCCGCCGGCGGGGGGCTGGCGCTCGCGCTGTCCCTCAGGATCCGTGACGCCGAACTGAGAGCGCCGGCAGCGCTGGCCTTGATGTCGCCGTGGACAGACCTGACCTTGAGCAACCCGACGCATAGGGAAAAGTCTGCCGTCGATCCGTACTTTCCTGACTCTGGGCTGTTGATGGGCGCAGCGAAGGCGTATGCCGCCGAGACGCCCCTGGACCATCCCGAGATATCACCGCAGTTTGCCAATCTCTCCGGCATGCCTGACACCTTGATCCACGTCGGTGAGCGCGAAGCGCTGCTCGATGACTCGCGGCTGCTGGCGCAGACCATGGCGGCGCACGGCAGCACGGCGACTCTGAAGCGCTACGCCGGTATGTGGCATGTATGGCAAACGCTGGCAGGGAGAATGCGGGAGGCCGATGAATCCATCGCCGATCTTGGGGACTTCCTGCGACGCCGGATCGGCGCTGGCACGAACTGAGTTCCGGTTTCAGGCGACGACGCTATTGCAGGCAGCAAGTTCCCGCCCAGCCCTCGCCGTGTATTCAGCCAGAAACCTGTGCATTGACACCCTTCTGCGGGTTGTACTGATCCCGTAGAACGCGCTTGAGCACCTTTCCCAATGCGTTGCGCGGGAGATCGCCGACCAAGCGGATCTGGCTGATGCGCTGATGCCTGGCAAGCCTGGCATTCGCCCATTCCCTTATTTCCGACACGTCCGCCCCGTCATTGCGGGCGATGACCAGAGCCAACGGTGTTTCACCCCACTTGTGGTCCGCGATGGCGATGACGCTGACATCGAGGACGTCCGGATGCCTGCCGACGACCGCTTCGATATCCACAGGGAAAATGTTGAAGCCGCCGGAAATGATCATGTCCTTTTTCCGATCGACGACATACAGGAAGCCCTCTGCGTCCACGCGCCCGACATCGCCAGACCGGAAGAAGGTCCGGCCCCGACTGTCCATCACGATGGACTCGGCTGTGATGCCGGCACGATTGTGATAGGCCTGCATCAATCCGGCTCCGTAACCCGTAATCTCGCCGACTTCGCCCGCTGCGACTTCGGTACCGTCATCGTCGACGATCATGACTTCAAATCCAAGAACCGGTTGTCCGACCGACTCCGGCCTGTCAGCGTGTTGTCCGGGTTTGCACATGGTTGCAAAGCCTTCGGAAAATCCGTACATGTAATACAGGTTCGGCGTGAGCCTGTGCAGGACGTCCTGGCGCACTTCCGCACGAAGTGTCGAACCTGCGCACAGAACGGATTGCAGGCTCGACAAGTTGTACCCGCTGCAGGCCGGTTCGGCCAAACTCAGGATGAGTTGGGTGGGGACCGTGAAGGTGTGCGTGATGGCGTGCTCCTGAATCATGCTCAGGAACAGGGCTGCCTTGAATTCCGGCATCACGTACAGCGTTGCGCCCACGAACAAGGTCGGCAACATCGTCAGCCACGTTCCGTTCGAGTAAAGCGCGGTACTGGTCAGGCCTCTTGCATCGGCATGGAATCGCAGTTCAATGGCGTTGGAAAACGCCCAGTGCAGACGGGCCCGATGGGTTTGCACAATGCCTTTTGGCAGCCCCGTCGTTCCGGACGAATAAATGATGTTGAAGGAATCGTCCTGCTGGTAGCGCACGTTTGGAAAAACACCACTCGCCTTGGCCATCAGGGCCTCTGCAGTGGTCCAGCCAGGTGCGGTGAAATCGGTCGAGAAGTATCTGTTGGTCGGTATTCCGGGCAGACTGTTGCGGCATCCATCAATCTTTTCCTGCTGTGACTGTGCACAAAAAAGGGCGGACGGGTTGGAGTCCAAAAGCAGGGTCTTGACCTGGTCCGTTGTCAACAACCCACTTAGCGGAACGACGCAGGCGCCCGCACGCACGATGCCGAACATCACTTCCACGATGTCTATGCCACTGTTCATCAGCACGGCGACGGTGTGCCCGCGCCCGATGCCAAGGCCGAGCAGCATATTGGCAATCCGGCTCATGTTGGTATCGAAGTCACGCCACGTGCGGACCTGCGACCCGCAAACCACCGCCGGTTTGTCGCCAAGGTTGCGCCCGTGGTTGGCAAGCATTTGCGGGATGGAGACCTGGCAGTCATCGAGTCGCTGCGGCTGGCCGTCGTCTGTTCGCATGTGAGCTCCCTGGATCCGTAAATTCCAATGGTCAGCAATAGCGGGCACAGGTGGCGCGACGAACTGCACCGCCGCGTTGCACCAGGCTCATCACCGCGCTTTACTTCTGCCGCGGCACCCGCCCCATCAGGTAGAACTCGGGGTTGGGCATCATGCCGCTGAAGTTGGCAATGCGATTGGACATGCCAAAGAACGCCGTGATGGCGCCGATGTCCCAGATGTCCTCGTCGCTGAAGCCATGGGCGTGCAAGGCATCAAAATCGGCGTCGTGGATCTCTGCGGAACGCAGGCAGACCTTCATGGCGAAGTCCAGCATGGCGCGCTGGCGCAGCGTGATGTCGGCCTTGTGGTAGTTGACGGCGACCTGATCGGCCACCAGCGGCTTCTTTTCGTAGATACGCAGGATGGCACCGTGCGCCACCACGCAGTACAGGCAGCTATTGGCCGCGCTGGTGGTGGTGACGATCATCTCGCGGTCGCCCTTGGAAAGGCCCGATTCCTCGCGCAGCATCAGTGCGTCGTGGTAGGCGAAAAAGGCCCGCCACTCGGCGGGGCGGCGCGCCAGACCCAGGAAGACATTCGGGACGAAGCCGGACTTTTCCTGAATCTCCAGCACCTTGGCCTTGAGGTCGTCAGGCAGGTCCAGTACGGTGGGGGCAGGGTAGCGGGTTGTGGTGCTCATGGGAGTGGCCTTTGAGTTCATTCGGGGGCGGGTGTCGGGACGGCAGCAATGCGGGGCACGGTACCACAGGCATGCCTCATCCGGCCATCAGCTTGTGCACGAGGTCGGCGGTCGTCGAGGCCTTGTACTTGCGCATCAGACGGGCGCGGTACACCTCGACCGTGCGGTGACTGATACCCAGGGCGCGTCCGATCTCCTTGCTGGTGTTGCCCTCCATCAGGCTCGCAGCCACCTCGCGCTCGCGCGCCGTCAGTTCGGCCTTGACCGGACGCCGCGACGACAGGTCCATGAAAACCCAGATGCCCGACTCGTGGGGTGTGGCGCGATTGAGCGCACGTCCAGTCACATGGCACCAGAAAGTCTCGCCACTGGCGCGCTGCATGATGCGGTCGTCGGCGTACTGGCCGTGGGCGTTCAGGATGGGCGCAATGCGCGCGCCGGTGCGTTCATACTCCTCCGGGCTGGGATAAAGCACCTGGAACGTGTGCCCGATCAGCAGCTCGCGCGCATGGCCGAACATCTCGCACAGGCTGGCATTGCAGTCGACGATGCTGCGGTTGCGGGACA
>JANNDB010000372.1:0-4861 GCA_031387285.1 Betaproteobacteria bacterium
GGCGGGCAGCGCGATCTTCGGCCAGCCGGACTACCGCGCCGTGATCCAGCGCATGCGCGCCGCCCTGGGCTGAGAGCCTGAGAGTCTTTCGCTCACGCCCGAAAAACTCTCAGGCTCTGATGCCTTTGCTACACTCCGACCATGTTCATTCACCGCATCAGCATCACGGGTTGTAGCGACCGGGGAGCCTGGCCCTGGCGTAGCGCGACTGTCTTGCCTGCGGGCTCGCTGCCTCGGTTCGGCTGATTCGGCCAACGCGGCGGCAACCCGCCGCGATGCGTGCCGGCACGGGTCCCTCACCCGCACAGTCCATCGCACCCTTGTCCTGCTATCAGGGCGACCCACTGCATGCACACGCTGCCACGCCGATGGCTGGCAGCGGACACAAGAGGATCGAACGTGATCACCGAACTTGAATTCAAGAGCCTGAGCGCACAGGGCTTCAACCGCATTCCGCTCATGGCGGAAGCCTTTGCCGACCTCGAAACCCCGTTGTCCCTGTACTTGAAGCTGGCCTTCACCAAGGGTGGCGGCAAACACAGTTTCCTGCTCGAATCCGTGGTGGGTGGCGAGCGCTTCGGGCGCTACAGTTTCATCGGCCTGCCTGCGCGCTCCCTGCTGCGCGCGCGCGGGTTTGGCGCCGATGCCGTCACCGAGGTGGTCACCGATGGCGTGGTGGTGGAAACCAGCCGCGACAACCCGCTCGACTTCATCGCCGCCTACCAGCGGCGTTTCAAGGTGGCCCTGCGGCCCGGCCTGCCGCGCTTCTGTGGTGGCCTTGCCGGGTATTTTGGTTACGACAGCGTGCGCCACATCGAGAAGAAGCTGGCGACGACCTGTCCTCCCGACACGCTCGGCTGCCCGGACATCCTGCTGCTGCAGTGCGAGGAGCTGGCGGTCATCGACAACCTCTCGGGCAAGCTATATCTCATCGTTTATGCCGACCCCACGCAGGGCGAGGCCTACAGCAACGCCAAACGGCGTCTGCGTGACCTGAAGGAGCAGCTCAAGTATTCCGTGAGTGCGCCCGCCGTGAAACCGACACAGTCCTACCCGGTGGAGCGCGAGTTCGCCAAGGCCGACTACCTCGCCGCCGTGGAGCGAGCGAAGCGCCTGATAGAAGCCGGCGACTTCATGCAGGTGCAAGTGGGTCAGCGTATCAGGAAGCGTTACACCGAATCGCCCCTGTCCCTGTACCGGGCGCTGCGTTCCCTTAATCCCAGCCCCTATATGTATTACTACCACTTCGGAGACTTCCACGTGGTGGGCGCCAGCCCGGAGATCCTGGTGCGCCAGGAGCAGGTGGATGCAGGGCAGAAGATCACCATCCGCCCGCTGGCCGGTACGCGTCCGCGTGCGGCGACGCCGGAGCTCGACGCAGCAGCCGAGAAGGAACTGGTCAGCGATCCGAAAGAACGCGCCGAACACGTCATGCTGATCGACCTTGCGCGCAACGACATCGGGAGCAACGCCCGCATCGGCACGGTCAAGGTCACCGAGGCCTTCGCCGTGGAGCGATACAGCCACGTCATGCACATCGTGAGCAACGTCGAGGGGATATTGCAGGACGGCATCACCAGCATGGACGTACTGAAGGCCAGCTTCCCGGCCGGAACCCTGACCGGAGCGCCCAAGGTGCATGCGATGGAAGTGATCGACCAGCTCGAGCCAAGCAAGCGCGGCGTGTATGGCGGCGCCTGCGGTTACCTCAGTTATGCCGGCGACATGGATGTTGCCATCGCCATCCGTACCGGCATCGTCAAGGACGGCATGTTGTATGTGCAGGCTGCTGCCGGTGTGGTGGCGGACTCCGTGCCCGAGCTGGAGTGGAGGGAAACCGAGGCCAAGGCGCGTGCGTTGCTGCGTGCAGCGGAGCTTGTCGAGGAGGGGTTGGAATGACGAGCGCAGCGCAGAACCGCTTCAAGCAAGCTCGCGCCCCCTCGGGGGGCAGTGAAGTACACGAAGTGACGAACGTGGGGGCTCTATTTATGAGCGCAGCGCAGAACCGCTTCAAGCAAGCTCGCGCCCCCTCGGGGGGCAGTGAAGTACACGAAGTGACGAACGTGGGGGTCCTATGCATGTTTTGATGATCGACAACTACGACAGCTTTACCTACAACATCGTCCAGTACCTGGGCGAGTTGGGGGCGCAGGTCGAGGTGTTTCGCAATGACGAGATCAGCGTCGAGGCCATCGCGGCGCGCAGGCCGGACCGGCTGGTTGTCTCGCCCGGTCCCTGCACGCCGGCAGAAGCCGGTATCTCGGTCGAGGCGATCCGGCACTTCATGGGCAAGCTGCCGATTCTGGGCGTCTGCCTGGGCCACCAGAGCATAGGCGCAGCGCTCGGCGGCACGATCGTGCGGGCCAGGGAGCTGATGCACGGCAAGACCAGCCAGATCACCACCACGCAGCAGGGCGTGTTTGCCGGGCTGCCGCGGCAGTTCACCGTGAACCGCTACCACTCGCTGGCGATCGAGCGCGCGAGCTGCCCCAAGGAGCTGGAAGTGACCGCCTGGACCGAAGACGGCGAAATCATGGGCGTGCGCCATACCGGTTTGGCGCAGGCGGTACGGTTGGAAGGCGTACAGTTTCATCCGGAGTCCATCCTCACCGAGCATGGACATGCAATGCTGAAGAACTTCCTGCTCTGATGCGCGCAAGCGCTGCCCCACCCTGACGGAGACCATCTTGAAACCCTCAATCGATCTGCGCAGCGACACCGTCACGCGCCCGACACCCGCCATGCGCGCAGCCATGATGGACGCCCCACTTGGAGACGACGTCTACGGCGATGACCCCAGTGTCAATGCCTTGCAGGACAAGCTGGCCGCCATGCTCGGGTTCGAGGCCGCGTTATTCGTGCCGACCGGGACCCAGAGCAACCTGTGCGCCATCCTGAGCCACTGCGGACGGGGCGACGAGTTCATCGTGGGCCAGGGGCAACATACCTACAAGTACGAAGCGGGCGGCGCCGCTGTCTTTGGCAGTGTGCAGCCGCAGCCTTTGGAACATCAGCCGGATGGGACGCTGGCGCTGGCCGGCATCGAAGCCGCCATCAAACCCGACGACCCGCATTACGCCGTCACCCGCATGCTGGCGTTGGAGAACACCTTTGGCGGCAAACTGTTGCCCTTTGGATATGTGCAACAGGCTACGGCGCTGGCCCGCGAGAAGGGCCTGACGCGCCATCTGGACGGCGCGCGGCTGTTCAACGCGGCGACCGCGCAGTCCGTGCTCACCGGTGCTTCGCCCTATGAGGAAGCGCGCCGGATCGCCCAGTGTTTTGACAGCGTTTCGGTGTGCCTCAGCAAGGGACTGGGCACGCCCGTCGGGTCGGTGCTGTGTGGCAATCGCGCGTTCATCGCACGGGCTCTGCGTGTGCGCAAGATGGCCGGCGGCGGCATGCGCCAGGCCGGGCTGCTGGCCGCCGCCGGCACCTACGCGCTCGACCACCATGTGCTGCGGCTGGCGCAGGACCATGCCCTGGCGCTTCGCCTGGCCGAGGGCTTGCGGGACGTCGAAGGTCTTCAGTTCGAGATGCCGCATACCAATATCCTGTTCGTCAATCTGGTGGGTGCGGCGCACAAACGTGCGGCGCAGTTCCTCCCCTACCTGTCGGAAAACGGCGTGATGGCGACCGGTTTGTACAAGCTGCGTTTCGTGACGCATCTGGACGTGGATGCCGCAGGCGTGGACCATGCCATCGGCGTGATCCGTTCCTTCTTCAAGGCCTGATCCATGTTCTCGGGCGTCGACCAGTTCGGCCTGTTCATCGTGGCGGGACTCCTGCTCAACCTGACGCCTGGACCCGACGTGCTGTTCATCGTGAGCAATGGTTTGCGCGCTGGCTGGCGCGCCGGATGTGTGGCGGCGCTGGGCATCACGGCGGGCTGCTTTGTGCACATCCTGGCTGCCAGCCTGGGTCTGGGTGCGCTGGTCGCCACCTCGGTTGCGGCCTTCAACCTGCTGAAGTGGATTGGCGCTGCGTACCTGCTGTACATCGGTACAAGCATGCTCTTCGGGCGCAAACCGGTGCTGCCGCCAGGCGCCTTTGGCGTCGCCGCGGGTGGTGCGGCGAGCACCAATGACAGATCCGAATTGCGCCGCGTGTTTGCGCGGGGCTTCTGGACCAATGTCCTGAACCCCAAGGTAGCCTTGTTCTTCCTCGCGTTCCTGCCGCAGTTCATCCTGCCCGAGGCCCCGGACAAGTCCGCCACCTTCCTTGTGCTCGGCCTGGTCTTTGTTGTCAACTCCGTGCCCATCAATATGGCCTACGGCGCGGGCGCCGCCTGGCTGTCGGCGCGCTTTGGCGCCGTACAGCGCGGCCTCGGCTGGCTGGAACGCGGCGCCGGCGCATTGTTTTTGTACTTTGGTGTGCGCCTGGCGCTCAGCACCAACCCCAGCCATTGAAGAACCCCGTTACTGGAGACTGCACCATGCCCAACAGCCACAAGATCAGCCCGCAGGAGGCGCTCACGCGCACCATTGAACACCGCGAAATCTTCCACGACGAGATGCTGCACGTGGTGCGTCTCATCATGAGCGGCGAGTTGTCACCGGTGATGATGGCGGCGCTGATCACCGGTTTGCGCGTCAAGAAGGAAACCATTGGCGAGATCACCGCCGCCGCGCAGGTGATGCGCGAGTTCTCCACCAAGGTTCACGTGGCGGACAAGACGCACCTGGTCGACATCGTTGGCACCGGGGGTGACGGCTCGCACACCTTCAACATTTCCACCTGCTCCATGTTTGTTGCGGCGGCGGCCGGCGCCAAGGTCAGCAAACACGGAGGACGCAGCGTCAGCAGCAAGAGCGGCAGCGCCGACGTGATGGAGGCCCTGGGCGTCAACATCCACCTCACC
>JANNDB010000397.1:0-1931 GCA_031387285.1 Betaproteobacteria bacterium
ACTGGCGCAGAACGCCAGCGCAGTGACCATGCGCAGGTTGATGCCCATGAGCGCAGCGGCGCGCCGGTCTATCGCAACCGCCTCGAACGACTTGCCAGCCAGCGTGCGCTCGAAGAAAAACCAGGCTCCGGCAAACACCGCTGCGGTCAGGGCGATGGTGAAGAAGCTCTGGTACGAACCTGCCAGCAACCCCAACTCGAGCCGGCCAAATCCGAAGGCAGGCGGCACCGGCTGCGGATCAGGGCCAAAACCCAGCGAGATCAGCTCACGGAACACCACCAGCATGCCCAGCAGCGCGAGGATTGGCGCCAGCGGCGGCGCGCCGGCTTCGACCAGCGGACGCACGGTGAAGCGCTCGGTCAGCCAGCCAACCACGAACATCCCCAGCAACACCAGCGCGATGGCCAGCGGGTAGGGAAGCGCAAAGCGCGACAGGGCCAGGTAGCCACCAAATGCCGCCACCATCGCCCATTCACCGACGGCGAAATTGATGATGCCGGTGGGCCGCGTGATGAGCAGGTACGACAGTGCCACCAGCGCATACACGCAGCCGCTGGCTGTCGCACCGACAACCAGCTCGAGAAAATCGTTCACTTCTGGCCGACGTGCACCACTTTGCCCTGCAAATCACCTTCATAAACACGCACCACCATGCCGTTGGTGTCGAAGCCGGTACGCCGGCCATCGGCAAAGCCATAACTGGCACCCACACCACCCATGACGCCCTGGTAGCCGCGCGTGGCCTGCATGGCATCACGCACCTTGTCCTTGTCGCTCGATCCGGCGCGTTTGATGGCGTCGGCGACCAGCATCAGGCCGTCATAACCGTAGCCGTTCAGGTTGTAGGGGTCGGTGCCGGTGTCCTTCTTGTAGCCGTCGATGAAGCGGCGCGTCTCGGCCTTGGCCGGATCGAAGGCGTCAACGAATACGACGCCGTCCAGCAAGCCCTTGGCGATCGTCGAATACACCGGTATGGAGAGGTTGTAGTTCGCCAGGACGGGGGTCTTCAGGCCCAGTTGGCGATAGGCGCGCAGGATCAGGGCGTTTTCCGGAACCGTCACGCCGGTCATGAACAGGGCGTCCGGGTTGGCTGCGCGCACCTTCTGCATTTGTGCGTCAGCGCTCGTCGCTCCGCCCGGGACCACCTCCTCGCTCACCACCTGGATCCCGCTTTTCTCGAGGCCGGCCTTGAAGAACTGGTTGGTCAACTGGCCCAGCGCCGAGTTCTCGGTGATGAGGGCGACCCGCTTGTAATTCTTGTTGCGGGCGTAAGACAACAGGGTCGCAATCTGGGTCGATGCCAGCGGCCCGGTCTGCCAGAAATTCGGGTTGGCGATCTGCGTGGTCAGGGTGTCGCCGCTGTTGGACGGGGTCATGTGCGGCGTCTTGGTCTCCAGCGTCACGGATTGCGCCTGCTGCGTTGCCGGCGTCAGGGACACGGAGAGGATGAAGGAAGCACCTGCGTCGACCAGCTTGCGCGCGGCCGTCGCCGAGACGTCCGGCTTGCCTTGGTCGTCCTCCACCAGCAATTCAATCTGTCGGCCCAGCAACCCGCCTCGGGCATTGAGTTCCTTCACGGCAAAAACAGCGCCCTGCGCAACCGGCTCCGCGTAGGCCTTGGCAGGGCCGACCTTGTCGGTGATCATGCCTATGCGGATCGTATTCTGGGCAAAGGCGAAGGGCGCCATTGCGATCAGCGACGCCGCCATGGCGGCGCGCAGCGAATGAACCAAAACCTGTTTCATGATTGTTGTCTCCTAGTTAACAGAAATGCACACCACCACTCTTACGCCTTGATCGCAACGCGGGCAATCCAGCGCGCGAACGCCGCCATCTGGGCCGTCATCACCTTGTGTGTTGCGGCGTCGGTCTAGTTGCCTTCAGCTTCGAACTTGGAGCCCGCCAGATTGATGTACACCTCCGGCTTGAGC
>JANNDB010000410.1:0-3952 GCA_031387285.1 Betaproteobacteria bacterium
CCCCGGGCGTAGGTGTCCAGCCAGCCTTCCACGATGCGACGCGGGCCCAGGCGCAGCGCCAGTGCCTGCTCCTGGCGGGCCTGCGCAAACGGCTCGCCCTGCGTATGGAAGGAGTGCAGGTCGAGCAGCACCTCATGCTCGGCCAGCAGCGGGCACAGCACATTGGCTATGTGGTCTTCGTAGTCCTGCGGCGCTGCGTTGGGATACAGATTGCGGTTCAGGTTGCGATCGCCCATGCGCTGGCGCTTCTGGTAGGCCAGCGGATTGGTGATCGGGATAAAGGTGACGCTACCGCGCTGCAGTGCGAGCACGCTTTCATCGAGTTCCGCAATGACGCGTTCGATGCCGCGTGTTCCGGCTGTCTCGTTGCCGTGCACGGCACCCAGCACCAGCAGGCGTGGGCCCGGGTTCAGGGCGCAGTAACGGTGGATCCGGAGGGCTGTGGCAAGGGGTTGGGTGTGCAGCATGGCTGCTCACTATAGAGGAGGCGCGCAGGAGCTTGTACGCTCCACCCAACTGCGCTTTTTACTGCAACTGAATTGCGATATAGTCGCAATAACGCAATTCATTTGCATCTTTCCCTTGTCCGTGACCGCGCCAGCAGCTTTTGATCCGGTCGATGCCTTGCTCGGCGCCCACGGGTTGCGCCGCACCGAGAGCGCGCGCCGTGTCTTGCGCTGGTTGCTTGCGCATGACGACACCAGTTACACCCACGCCCAGTTGCTCGCCGCCCTGCAAGGAAGCGCCGTGCCAGCGCTGGACCGTGTCACCTTGTACCGTCTGGTCGACCGGTTGACCCAGGTCGGCCTGTTGTTGTGTCGGGTGAGCGCCAATCGCGTTCGCCACTACCAGGCCATGCCTGCCAGTGTGCGCGCCACGGCCCATTTCGAATGCCGCAGCTGCCACCGCGACAGCCCACTTGCAGGCGCCCTGCACGCGGGAGCGGGCGACCTGGAAAAGGCCGGGCAGTCGGCCATGGCCGCCTTGCAGGCTCTGGGGTACCAGGGCTTGAGCGTGGACGTCGCGTTGCGTGGCGTTTGCGCCGATTGCGCGGCGCCGGTTGGGGGAACGCAGCCGTGATACAGAGCAGCGCCCTGGCCTATCGTTATGCGCAGGGGCCGCTGCTGCAGTTTCCCGATGTGGACCTGCCACAGGGCGGCGTGCTGTTGCTTCAGGGCCCGTCCGGTGCGGGCAAGTCGACCTGGCTGGCGCTGGTGGCTGGCCTGTTGCGGCCGTCGTCCGGCGCATTGGTGGTCGCAGGTCAGGACCTGGGCCGGTTGCGCGGCGCAGCCACCGACGCCTGGCGCGCGCGCAGCATCGGCTTCCTGCCGCAGAAGCTGCACCTGAGCAGCGCACTCACCGTGCAGGGTAATCTGGCGCTCGCCCAATGGGCCGCCGGCGCCCCGGACGATGCACAGGGCGTGCACCAAACCCTGCAGCTTCTTGGACTGGCCGCGCTGGCGCACCGCCGTCCCGACCAGCTATCGGGCGGCCAGGCTCAGCGCGTCGCCCTGGCGCGTGCCGTACTGCTGAAGCCCCGGCTGATACTGGCCGACGAACCCACGGCGAGCCTGGACGACGCGGCGGCCGGTGCGGCGCTGGGCCTGTTGCAGGAAACTGCCGCTCGCCTGCAGGCCAGCCTCGTGATTGCCACCCACGACGCACGCGTGGCAGCCGCCTTGCCTGGCGCGGAGCGATGCCGCCTGGGCGCGGCGAACAGCGCAACACAGATGCACGCATGAAACGCCTGCTGCAACTGGCCTGGCTGTACTTGCTGGCTCGCCCGCTGGCGGCGGCGCTGAATCTGCTGCTGCTGAGCCTGGGGTTGGGCGCCATCACCTTTCTGCTGCTCGTCAGCTTCCAGCTCGACGAGGCCTTCGAACGCGACCTGGCCGGCATCGACCTGGTGGTGGGCGCCAAGGGCAGCCCCTTGCAACTCATACTGGCCGGCGTGTTCCACATCGACGTGCCCACCGGCAATGTTCCGCTGGCGGCGGTACAGGAACTCGAGCGCAATCCGCAGGTCGCCAAGCTGATTCCCATCAGCCTGGGCGACGCCTTTCGCGGCTTTCGCATTATTGGCACGACGCCGGACTACCTCACGCACTACGCGGCGCGGTTGGCGTCGGGCGTGGCCTGGAGCAAGGCGATGCAGGCGGTGGTGGGCGCGCAGGTGGCGGCCAACACCGGCCTTTCGGCTGGCAGTCGCTTTGTCGGTTCGCATGGCCTGGGCGGCGCTGGCCATGCCCATGGCGACAACCCCTATCAGGTCACCGGGGTACTGGCACCCTGCGGGTGCGTGCTGGACCGGCTCATCCTCACCCCTACCGAATCGGTTTGGCAGGTCCACGAAAAAAACACAGCGCTGGACGCCGAAGACCAGAAGATCATGGAGGCCGAGCGCGAGGTCACCCTGGCATTGATCACCTACAAGAGCCCGCTGGCCGCGGTGACCTTTCCGCGTCTGGTCAACACTACCACCGAGATGCAGGCGGCGGCTCCTGCGGTGGAGATCACGCGGCTGCTGCGCATGGTCGGCGTGGGTACCGATGTGCTGCGCGGATTCGCTGCTGTGCTGCTGCTCGCGGCCGGCCTGAGTGTCTTTATTGCGTTGTGGAGCGCGGTACGGGAACGCCGTGCCGACCTGGCCATGCTGCGCATGCTGGGCGCTTCGCCTGGCAAGGTGGCCGGCCTGGTGCTGTGTGAAGCGCTGTTGCTGGCCGTGCTGGCCACTGCGTTCGGCATGGCGCTGGGCCATGGCTTGTGCGGGCTGGCGGGTTTGTGGATGCAGTCCGAGCGTTCCCTGCCGCTGACCGGCTGGGTCTGGTACGCCGCCGAATGGTCGGTGCCGGCGCTGGGCCTGGGTGTGGCGCTGCTGGCCGCGTTGCTGCCGGCCCTGGGCGTTTACCGGCTGGACGTCACCACATTGCTGAATTCGCGCTAGCTGCTTTTTGTTTACCTGGAGAACTGCCATGAAAACCCTGATTCCCTCAATGAGTGCCCTGCTCCTGTCCCTGCTTGTTTCGACCGCCATGGCTGCTGGTTCGCACGGCGACAAGGAAGCCAAGGAAGACATCCTGCGCCACCGCGCCATTGCTGCTGCGCATGAAGCCGCAGCCAAATGCCTGGAATCCGGCAAGAAAGAAGACGTCTGCCAAAAGCAGTTGCAGGCCGCTTGCAAAGGCCTCGCGATTGGCAAATACTGCGGCATGAAGCACGAGCATTGATCGCGGCGGCGACAATCGCCGGAACCTTCGGCGCTTGTGCGCGTCGTACCAGCATGTCGTAAAGGAGAGCCTCCCATGAAACACCTTGTCTTGGCCCTGTCGCTCGCTCTGGTCTCCGTGGGGGCTTCGGCCCAGCTGAGTTCGCCCCTGGCGGCCGGCACGGGAGCGGGGGTGCATGGCGCCAACAGCCCATTCGCCCCCTTGCAGGAGCGCGCGGACGTGGTGCCCTGGTCGGTGCTGACCGACGTGAAGACCAGGACCGAGAAGAACAAGGTGTTTCCGGTGTTTGCCATGGGCCAGATGGCCCTGAACCAGAAAACCCAGCGCATCCAGGGATTCATGATGCCGCTGGAGCCCGGGGAAAAGCAAAAGCACTTTCTACTCACGTCTGTTCCGCTGACCTGCAGCTTTTGCGTGCCGGGCGGCCCGGAGAGCATGGTGGAAGTTAAAACCAAAACGCCCGTCAGGTACTCCATGGAACCGGTTGTGGTTGAAGGCAAGTTCCTGGTGCTGCTCGATGACCCGTATGGCCTGTACTACCGTGTGACCGACGCGGTCAGCGTCAAGTAGGGTAGAGGCCAGCGCCGGTGCTGACCCGACAGACACTGGCGCAGCACATACGGGCCGGCTGGGTGCTGGCGCTGGCCTGCGCCTTGCTGCGGGCCGGCACCCAGGGTCTGGTGCACCAGGTGGTGCACGCGCCGCTGCACGACACAGCGTCTGCG
>JANNDB010000438.1:0-3523 GCA_031387285.1 Betaproteobacteria bacterium
TGGGCCTGACCATGATCAACGACTCGCCCGATCCCACGCATCAGTGGATCGTCGGCGCGGTGCGAAAGTTTGCCGATAAAGCCCAAATCGGTATGCCGGATGTCGCCATTTATGAAGGCGATGCCAATGCCTTTGCCACCGGCGCTTTCAAAAACTCGGCACTGGTCGCCGTATCCACAGGTCTTCTGCAAAGCATGAACCGCGAGGAGGTCGAGGCCGTCATAGGCCACGAAATCGCCCACGTCGCCAACGGTGACATGGTGACCATGGCGCTGATGCAGGGCGTGATGAACACATTCGTGATTTTCCTGTCTCGGGTGATCGGCTATTTCGTCGACAAAGTGATTTTGAAGAACGAGCGAAGCGGCACCGGTGTGGGCTACATGATTACCGTGTTCGTGCTCGACATGTTGCTCGGTGTGGTTGCGCATATGGTGGTGTCCTGGTTCTCGCGACATCGTGAATATCGCGCCGACGCAGGCTCGGCCGAGCTGATGGGCAATGGTCGGCCAATGATCAATGCGCTCGCGCGACTAGGCGGATTGACGCCGGGTGAACTGCCCGCCAATATGAAGGCAATGGGAATTGGCGGCGTGATGGGCTCGCTGTTCGCGACGCATCCACCGATGGAGGACCGGATTCGTGCGCTGCAGGCGCGCGCGAAGTAACGGTTCGCCTGGGTTAGCAAAAGCCCCGTTCGCGGGGCTTTTTCATGGCGGGCGCTCGTCGTGCGCTACCGCCACGGAACGGGTTGCCTTGCGCAGCTCGGATGCCATAGCGCGCGCTGCGGCTTCCCCGCGCTTCACAATCCAATCGCGATCATCAAAGCCCAATTGACCGGTGGTCTTGATGTCCGGGCGGATGACAACGTCCGCTAAGCCCAATTCACGGTCTTTGATGCGTTGACCGGCGATCATGAACGACTGGAACAACACGTCCACCGTGCTGCTTATTTCGGCGTGATCGGGCGGGTAGGTGGTGTCCACCGCGATGACGATGTCCGCGCCCAATGCGCGTGCCGCCATCACGGGCACGGGGCTGCTCACCTGCCCGTCCACGTAGCGCTGCCCGCCGATCAACGGTGGCGAAAAAACGCCCGGCACCGACGACGAAGCTCGCACCGCGAGCCCGGTGCAGCCGTGCGTGAAGAGGGCGGTTTTCCCGGTGCGTAGATCGGTTGCGGTCACCGCAAATCGACGCGGCAGCGATTCGATGGGGCGTCGCCCAACGAGATCGTCGACGAATTGCTGAAGCTTTTCGCCACGAATAAAGCCCAGCTCACCAGCAATCAACGGCAACCCAATATTCGGGAACGCAAAGTCCAGAAAAAGCCATTTGTCAAAGCGCTTTGCGGCCTCTGCAAGCTGGTCGGCTGTCATACCCGCTGCATAGCCCGCGCCGACGATACTGCCTGCGCTGGTGCCAACAATAAGATCAGGTTCAATGCCCATTTGTTCAAGCACGCGGATCACGCCAATGTGCGCGAAACCCCGCGCGGAGCCGCCCGAGAGGACCAGCGCGACCACAGGACGCTTCGTGTCGAAGGCTCGAACGGCGCCGCCGCGAGGTTCGGGAAGTGACGAGACATCCGCCGTCCGGGTGGTTGCGCATCCGCTGATTTCAATGATTGCGATCGCTGCACAAGCCACCTGCGCGACGTATCGCCGTATCGAACGAAAGCGCCTTCGATTGCATTGGTGCAACTTCATGCCGAGGCCTCCGCCGTTGCTGCGGCTACAGTAGTTCGTCGCGCTGCCCGACTCCGACGCATCAACAGATAAACCGCAGGCACCACAAACATCGACAGAAAGGGCGCGGTGATCATGCCGCCCACCATCGGCGCTGCGATGCGCTGCATGACTTCGGAGCCCGTACCTGTGCCCCACATGATCGGGAACAGGCCCGCGAGAATGACGGCAACCGTCATTGCTTTCGGTCGCACCCGCAGCACCGCACCTTCACGAATCGCATCGAGCAGATCATCATTGCTAGTTTTGCCCTGCGCGATGCGCTCGTCCCACGCATGCTTCAGATACAGCAGCATGATCACGCCAAACTCGGCTGACACCCCCGCGAGCGCGATGAAGCCCACGGCACCGGCCACTGACAGGTTGTAGCCGAGCAGATAGAGCAACCAGATACCGCCCACCAGCGCGAACGGCAAGGTCGCCATGATCAGTACCGCTTCATCCATGCGTTTGAAGGTCAGGTACAGCAGCACCAGAATGATCAGCAGCGTAAACGGCACCACGACTTTGAGCTTCGCCGTCGCGCGCTCCAGAAACTCAAACTGGCCCGACCACGACACCGAGTAGCCCGCAGGCAACACCACTTTCTCGGCAACTACCTTCTGCATGTCCTGCACTGCAGAGCGCAGATCGCGTCCACGAATGTCCACATACACCCAGCCCGACAAACGTGCGTTCTCGCTGCGCAGCATCGGCGGCCCATCGGTGACGCGGATGTCTGCGACGTCCGACAGCACCAGCCGCGCGCCACGTTCACTGACAATAGGCAATTTGCGAATCTTCTCCAGCGAATCACGAATCTCGCGCGGATACCGCACGCTGATCGGGAAGCGTTGCAACCCCTCCACCGTCTCGCCGATGTTGTCGCCACCCACGGCAGCGGTGATGACCGACTGCACGTCGGCGATGTTCATGCCGAAGCGCGCGGCGTCATCACGACGAATGTTTACGTCGACGTAGCGACCGCCGGTGAGCCGTTCCGCCAGCGCGCTGCTGACACCGGGCACGTCTTTCAGTGCGCGCTCAATTTCTCCCGTGATGCGATCAATGACCGCGAGGTCGGTGCCTGCCACTTTGACCCCAACCGGGCTCTTGATGCCCGTCGCCAGCATGTCGATGCGGTTACGGATCGGCGGCACCCAGATATTGGCGAGTCCCGGCACCGTGACGATACGATCCAGCTCGTCCACCAGCATGTCCTGTGTCATGCCGGGACGCCATTGATCGCGCGGCTTGAACTGGATCGTCGTCTCAAACATCTCCATTGGCGCGGGATCAGTCGCAGTCTCTGCGCGACCGGCTTTGCCGTAGACACTCAGCACTTCGGGAACGGTCTTGATCAGACGATCCGTCTGCTGCAATAGTTCTGCCGCCTTGCCTGCTGACAGCCCCGGCAACGCAGAGGGCATGTAGAGAATATCGCCCTCATCCAGGCGCGGCATGAACTCGCCACCGATGTGTTGCAACGGCCACAAGCTCAAGCCCAGAATCACCGCAGCGAAGGCCAGTGTGAGCTTGGGCCAAGCCAATACGTAGTTGAGCAGCGGACGATAAATCGCAATCAGCAAGCGGTTCAGCGGATTGCTCTTTTCATCGGGGATACGACCGCGAATCAGGTAGCCCATCAGCACCGGAATCAACGTGACCGAGAGCCCCGCAGCAGCGGCCATCGCGTACGTTTTGGTGAAGGCGAGCGGCGCAAACAATCGTCCCTCCTGCGCTTCCAGCGTGAACACCGGCACGAACGACAACGTGATGATCAACAGCGAGAAGAA
>JANNDB010000476.1:0-9622 GCA_031387285.1 Betaproteobacteria bacterium
ACGGTGGGGATGGCAATCGCGAGTTTTTTGTTCATTCGATTCGTCCACTGGAGAGCAAACCATGACGACAACTTCACCCTTGCCCATCAGCCTCGAGTTCTTTCCCGGTCGCACGGCCGACGGCGCGGAGAAAATCCGCGCAGTGCGGCGCGAACTGATGGCGCTCAGACCGGATTTCTGCTCGGTCACCTATGGAGCCGGCGGCTCAACGCAAGAAGGTACTTTCGGCGCGGTTTCCGAGATGCTGGCCGAAGGCCTGTACGCGGCCCCGCATTTTGCGTGCGTCGGTGCGACCCGGGACAGTGTGCGCAGCCAACTCACTGCTCTCAAGGACATGGGCGTCAAGCGCGTCGTGGCGCTGCGTGGGGACATGCCCAGCCCGTACGGGGCCGAAGGCGAGTTTCGCCACGCGTGTGATCTGGTCGAATTCATTCGCGACGAAACGGGCGATCATTTCCACCTCGATGTCGCCGCGTATCCGGAGACCCATCCGCGTTCGCGCAGCCCGGAACACGATCTGCACGCGTTCGCGATGAAGGTCAAGAGTGGCGCCAATTCGGCCATCACCCAGTACTTCTACAACCCGGACGCTTACTTTCGCTTCGTTGATGACATGCGGCGCCTGGGGGTGCACGTCCCGGTGCTGCCGGGCATCATGCCGATCACCAATTCGAGCCAGTTGCTGCGTTTTTCCGACATGTGCGGCGCCGAGATTCCCCGCTGGATCCGGTTGCGGCTGGAGGCGTATCGGGAAGACATTGCTTCCATCCGCGCCTTTGGCCTCGACGTGGTGACGGCCATGTGCGAAAAGTTGCGTGCGGGCGGTGCGCCGGCGCTGCACTTTTACACCATGAACCAGAGCGCGTCGGTGCTGGAGATTTGTCGGCGCCTGGGCCTTCTTGCCACCCATTAGACTTATGCCAATGAAAATTCTATTGACTGGTGCGGCCGGTTTCATCGGCATGACCACCTCGCTGCGGCTGCTGGCGCGCGGCGACGAAGTGGTGGGGCTCGACAACCTCAACGATTACTACGATGTGACGCTCAAGCAGCGCCGGCTTGATCGCCTGGTGTCGCACAAGAACTTCCGATTCGTGAAGATGGATGTGGCGGACCGCGGTGGCATCGAGAAGTTGTTCGCTGAAGGCAGGTTTGACCGAACCATTCATCTGGCCGCGCAGGCAGGCGTTCGGTACTCGCTGAAGAACCCGCATGCCTATGTGGACAGCAATATCGTTGGATTTGTCAACATTCTGGAAGGGTGCCGGCACAACGGGGTGCAGCACCTGACCTACGCCTCCAGTTCCAGCGTGTACGGTGGCAATACCAAGATGCCGTTCTCCGAGCACGACAGCGTCGACCACCCGGTGAGCCTGTACGCGGCTACCAAGAAGGCCAATGAACTGATGGCCCACACCTACAGCCATCTGTATGGATTGCCGACGACCGGCCTGCGCTTCTTCACCGTTTATGGCCCATGGGGGCGGCCGGACATGGCGTTGTTCCTGTTTACCAAGGCGATCCTGGAAGGCCGCGCCATCGACGTGTTCAACCACGGCAATATGCAGCGCGACTTCACCTATGTCGATGACATCGTGGAAGGCGTGATCCGGGTGTCGGACCGCATTGCGGCCGCCAACCCTGCATATGACGCGATTGAGGCGGACCCGGCCACCAGCAATGGCCCGTACCGGGTATTCAATATCGGCAACAACAATCCTGTTCCGTTGCTGGACTTCATAGCTTGTATCGAAAGCGCGCTAGGGAAAAAGGCGGAGAAGCGCCTGCTGCCCTTGCAGGATGGCGATGTTCCCGCCACCTACGCCAATACCGATGCCCTGCGCGACTGGGTCGGCTTTGTGCCGGGTACCAGCGTGCAGGATGGGATAGCGCGGTTTGTTGCCTGGTACCGCGACTACTACATAGTCTGACGGCGGGTCGCGGCGCTTCAGCGCCTGAGCGCGCGATGGTGCGCTATCAGTCCGCGTGCACCGGCCTCCACCATGTCGAGCACCGTTTCGAAGCTGCGGGCGTTTCCGTAATAGGGATCGGGAACTTCATTGGTGCCGACCTCAGGGGCGAATTCCATGAACAGGCGCAATTTGAAGGCATGTTCGCCCGGGCAGAGACGGCGCAGGTCGTTCAGGTTGGCCTGGTCCATCGCCAAAATAAGATCGTAGCGAAGGAAATCCTGATCGGTGACCTGGCGCGCGCGCAGTTTGCTGGCCGGGTAACTGCGCGCGAGCATGGCAGCGCGGGCTCGCGGATCAGGTGATTCACTGCCCCGTGCCGCATGGGTTCCTGCCGAATCAACCTTGACGGCTTTGCCGAAACCGGCCTGCTGGGCAAGATGTTGCGTGACCAGTTGCGCCATCGGCGAGCGACAGATGTTCCCCATGCAGACCATCAGAAGCCGGGTGCTTGGCCGATCCCCTGAGAAAAACATGTGTGTGCTACTTTTGCCTGTCCAGTTCCTGCTGCATCGTCGACGCGAGCCGGGCGAACAGTTTGAGCTTCTTCTGCGTGTCGCGGTAGCGTTCTCCAATACGGGCTGAGACGGCCAGAAGGAACTTTGCGCCGATGGCGGGCTGCTCGGCAATCATGGTTTCCAGTGCCTCGCGCGTCAGCACGGCGCACTGGATATCAGTGGCGGTCGTGCAGGACGCCGAGCGCGGGCCGGTATCGAGGATGCCCATTTCACCGATCAGGCTTCCGGGGCCGAGCACCGCAGTGGTCACCGGGTGGGTACGGCTGACCGTGATGCTTTCGACGATCACTTCACCATCTAGCAGCAGAACCATGAAGCCAGTGTTGTCGGTGTCGCCTTCGGTGATGAAAGTCTCGCCAGCGGGGACTCGGTCTGGCCGCATATAGCTGACGACAATCTTGGCTTCCACCAGACTCAATTGCATCAGCGCCGCTGGCGCTATCAAAAGGCGCGCAGCATACTCCCGGCTGGATGCCTCACGGGGCATTTCGTTGTCAGCGTCGGTGGACGACATGTGGGTCTGGCGGGCGATCAAATTGCCGGAAGTTGCGCAGCTATCGTAACTGATACCCGGGGAGCTTGAGCTGAAGCGAAGTCAATGCGGTGTATCACTGGGCGGCGAATCAGGACAGATGGGAGTGAACGGCGGTGCCGGACAGGTCGAGTCGTCATGGGAGCGGGCATGGTCGCCGGAAGCGTCTGCTGGGCGCACATATGTTCCAAAGGGTGCCAGCCAGCGTCTGCTGCGCGCCAAATTGCCGTCATAATTGGCAAAGGCTTGGGTGCCAGTCCGGTCAGTTTTGGCTGAAGATGCTGGTGCCCGACATCAATGGCTTATCGCCATACATTCTGGGTCAGATCTAAGCGGGGCTGGACATGAGCGACGAGATCAGTGACGAAGAAGCGCCCGTCGTAGTGGCAGACCACCGTCCGGTGGCGAAGCTTACCCAGGTTTTCAAGACGTACCAGATGGATGCCGTCGAGGTGCCTGTTATCAGAGGCGTCGACATCATGGTGCGGCACGCCAAGTTCACGGTTCTTCTCGGTCCGTCCGGCAGTGGCAAGACGACGCTCCTGAACATGCTGGGGTGCATCGACAAGCCGGACAAGGGCGAAATCATGGTTGCGGACGCCAAGGTGGCGGAGATGGCCGATGACGTTTTGTCGGATTTTCGCGCGAAGAACATTGGCTTCATCTTCCAGAACTTCAACCTGCTGCCGGTCCTGTCGGCCTATGAAAACGTTGAATACCCGCTGCTCCTTGCCGGCGCGACGCCGTCTCAGCGGGGCAAACTGGTTCCCCGCCTGCTGAAGGCGGTTGGGTTGGCTGACCGTGCCAAGAACCTGCCGGGCCAACTCTCTGGCGGGCAGCGTCAACGGGTTGCCATCGCACGGGCGCTCGCCCGAAAGCCGAAGATTGTGATTGCCGACGAGCCGACCGCCAATCTGGACAGCCACACTGGTGCAACGATTCTGGCGCTGATGCGCCGCATGGTCGACGAATACGGCATTTCATTCATCTTCTCCTCGCATGATCCGGAAGTGATCAAGGCGGCGGACGACACGATCGTCCTGAAGGACGGCTTGATCCAGGAGGTGTGGCGCGACGGGGAGAAAAGCCCATGATGATGACCTTCAATCTGGCGCTGCGTAACCTGTTGCGCAATCGCCGCCGCTCCATCGCCACGCTGTTGGCCATGGCGATCGGGTCGGCTTCGATACTGTTGTTCGGTGGCTACAGCACCAATATCAACTACACCATGCACACAGAGTATGTGCAAACCGGTGGGCACCTGCAGATCCAGCACCGCGATTTCTACCTTTATGGCAGCGGCAACCCTACCGCTTACGGAATTGCCGACTACCAAAAGATCATGGAGGCGATCCAGAAGGACGATGTCCTGAAAGACATGGTGCTGGTCATCACGCCGACATTGCAGTTTGGTGGCATCGGCGGCAATTACGCAGCCAGCGTATCGCGGACCATTGTTGGCAACGGGTTCGTGGCTGAAGATGTAAACCGTATGCGCAAGTGGAACGACTTCAATTTGCGTTCCAGCAGCCCGCCCTTTGCCCTTGAGGGTGCTCCAGCGGATGCTGCGATTGTCGGTATGGGCGTGGCCCGGGTTCTGCAGCTCTGCGACACCTTGAAGATTGCCAACTGTCCCAAACCGGAAAAGGAACAAGCCTCGGATGGCAAGGCGCTGCCAGACGATATTGCCCAACTTTCAGCGGCGGAGACCCCCGCCAAGGGGGCACCAGGGCAACAGGCAGGCCGCATCGAAGTGCTTGCAGGAAATTCGCGCGGTACACCGAACGTGGCTTCCCTTTTGGTCATCAAGGCGGAGGAGCAGGGTTTCAAGGAGTTTGATGAAGTAGCGGTCATGATGCACCTGGCGCAGACGCAGCAACTGATTTATGGCAAGGCGGCGCCCAAGGTGACTTCGATCATCCTTCAGTTGAAGCATTCGAACCAGATTCCGGTGGCGATCAACCGTTTGACGCCGATTCTGGGAAGTTTCGCCAAGAGTCAGCCGCTTGCCGTGCTGGACTTTCAGTCGCTCAACCCGTTTTACGTGCAGACCATACAGTTGTTCGACACCATATTCGGGTTTATCTTTGCGTTGATCGGGGCGATTGTGCTTTTCACAGTCAGCAATACGATGAACACCGCCGTCGTCGAGCGCACAGTAGAGATTGGCACCTTGCGGGCAATCGGGCTGCGCCGAGCCGGAATTCGCAACCTGTTCGTCACGGAAGGCGCTTTGCTTGGTTTGGCAGGAGGTGTTTTCGGCGTCGTATTGGCGCTTGTTCTGGCGACCGCGGCAAATGCCATGGGATTCACCTGGACTCCACCCGGCAGCGCCCAACCCTTGCCGTTGACATTGACGGTTTGGGGCGAACACCGCATGATTCTGGGGACAACGATCGGGCTGGTGTGCATCGCCATCCTGTCGGCCTGGTGGCCATCGTATCGTGCGGCCCAGCTGAATGTGGTGGACGCGTTGCGCCATGTTTGAAGGAAGGTTGGTGTGAAATGAAATTTGTGCGTTGGCTCGCTGGCTTGATCGCCATGGCGCCTGTGCTGGCATGGTCTGCGGCTTCCGCCGAAGACATCCTCGCCGCGAGTGATGCGATTCGTAACCCGGGACAGCCGTTCAGTGTGACGGTAACGTTGACAGAGTTTCAGGCGGGCAAGCAGGTGGATACCAGTACTCTGGCAAGTTATTCCCGGACTCAGAAGGTCGGCGGGCAGTTCTCCACGTTGATTCGGTTTGTGTTGCCTGCGCGCGACGCCGGCAAACTGATGCTCAAGAACGGCAATGACATGTGGTTTTACGACCCTGTTGCCAAGGCCAGCGTGCGGCTTTCGCCGCAGCAACGGCTACTTGGACAGGCCTCCAATGGCGACGTGGCAACGGTTAATCTTGCGCGTGATTACAAGGCTGAGCTCGTGGCTACCGAGGATATTCAGGATGGGGAACGCCAGACCCGCAAGTCGTACAAACTGCTGTTGACGGCCGCAGCGCCCGACGTCACCTATGCCAGTATCGAGATGTGGGTCGATGCAGCGAATAACCGGCCCATCAAGGCACGGTTTTTTGCCGAGTCGACGCGCCTTCTCAAGACCGCTTTTTATCGGAAATACCAGCCTCAACTCGGGACTGAGCGGCCAACCGAGACAGTCATCATCGACGGTCTTAATCCGCAATCCGTCACGCTGATGCGATTCTCGGATTACACGGCGCGGCAGATTCCCGATACGTGGATGCAGCGCGACTTCCTTCCCCGTTTCCAACCGGACTGAAACTCCATGCGATACCTGCGCAGCCATACGGTCATACCGGTCTTTTTCGTATTGGCGCTGCTGGCGGTGCCTGGTCTTGCCCAGACTACGACATCCGAAGCCGATGCGTTGAACCTGGAAGGGGCCAAGCCTGAGGCGGCCACAGAAGGCAAGAAGGACACAAGGGTCTTTGTCGAGGGCGCATTGGGCAATTCGAGCCAGCGTTACTTGCCGCAGAGCCGCGATCTGGGGCGTGCCAGTTTTGATTTGACCTATGCCACCCGCGTGGGTACCGGATTGCGATTCGCGTTGTCCGATCGGATTGACAACGTCCATCCGGCAGACGGAGGAGCGGATTCCACCATCAATAGCCTGCGTGAAGCCTATTTGAGCTGGCAGGCCGAAGGCGGCAGCACGGTGCTGGAGTTTGGGCGCATCAACTTGCGGTATGGGACAGCCTATGGCTATAACCCCACAGACTTTTTTCGGGACGGCAGCCTGCGGACGCTGACGACCGCAAACCCATTTGCATTGCGCGACAACCGGCTTGGGACAGTGATGTTGCGCGCCCAGCAACTCTGGTCGGGCGGGTCCCTGTCGGTGGCGTATTCGCCCAAACTCGACAAAACGCCAAATGCAGACGGGTGGAGTCTGGATCTGGGATCCACCAACAATCGGGATCGCCTCCTGATTGCATTGGGAACCCAGTTCTCACAAAAGGTGAACAGTCAGTTTCTCCTGTACAAGGAGAGTGGCGCTTCTGCGACGATCGGTGCGAGCGGCACGGCGCTCTTGTCTGACGCAGCAACCGCCCATGCGGAGTGGTCCTATGGACGCGAGCCTAGTCTGCTGAGTCGGGCGCTGGCTGCTCCAGGGGCGTCGTCCCGTGGAAGTCGCTTCGCCGCTGGCCTCACGTACACGACTCTGGGCAAGCTTTCTGTGACTGCCGAATTCCAATACAACGGGTTTGCTTTGAGCCGGCAGGCTTGGGCGGGCCTCGGTGCGACGTCCATTCCCGGCCAGATTGCATACCTTACCGAGGCTCAGCGCTTGCAGGAGCTGACGCCACAGCGGGCCGTACTGATCTACGTGACCCAGAAAAGCTTCTTGCTCAAGGATATGGACCTGACCGCATTTCTTCGCGTCAATGCCCTGGACCACAGCCGCATTGCCTGGCTAGAGCTGCGCAATCACTGGACCAGTTTCGATCTCGCTTTCCAGCTCCAGCAACATATGGGCCGCTCGACGAGCGAGTTCGGAATCCTGCCTGATCGGCGGGTTGTGCAGGTGGTGGGGACGTATTATTTTTAGATGTTGTTGGAGGCACTTGCTGCCCAGCCTAGACCATCGTATTTGGAGACGCTGCCCTTGGCTAAACCCCTAACCATATGCATGGTGTCGGACGATTTTCTGCCAGCCGGAACTGGTGTTGGAACTCACATCAAGTTGTTGGGGCCCGAGCTGGTGCGTCGCGGTCATCGGGTCGATGTCATCACTACCCGCCGCAAGGGCGAGCCGCAACTTGAGTACTGGGAAGGTATGACAATTCACCGGGTATTCACAGTACCGGCCTATGGTTTTTATCAGGCTTTGCCAAGCGGCGCCACAATTCGACGAATACTCGATAGCATCAAACCCGACTTGATTCACCACCATTACGTCGGTTACATGATGATGCGAGTGTGTGGTATTGCCCAAAGCCGCAAGTTGCCTCAGATCTCTACCTACCATTTCAGCTCAGAAGTATTGACGCAACCATTGCCGATGCGACCGTTTGCTCCGCTGGTGCGCAGGCTACTCGTACACTACAACAATCGCTTTGACCTGATCATCGCGCCGTCGGCGAACTTGGCGAGCCAGATAAGTAGGGAAGGGGTGCGTACCCCCGTGCAGTTCATCACCAATCCAGTTGTTTTTGGTGGCGGTGCGGCGGTCATGCCTGCCCCGCGTACCCCAGATTTCACTGTGATGTATGCCGGTCGCTTGGGGCAAGAGAAAAATATTAGCTACCTTCTCAGGGCGTTCGCCGCATTGCTAAACGCCATGCCACAGGCTTGCTTGTGGGTTGCTGGGCGCGGTCCCGAAGGCTCAGCGCTAGAGGCGCTGTGTAGGGACTTGGGTGTCAGCGAAAAGGTGAAGTTTCTTGGTTTTCTGGACCATTCGACATTGGCGACCTATTACGCCGCTTGCGATGTGTTTGTATTGCCATCGCTGATCGAAACCCAGGGACTGGTCGCAATGGAGGCCATGCGCTTTTCGCGCCCAGTGATCGTCACTAAGACGATTGTCTCGGCGCAAGAGCTTGTAGAACATGGCGTGAGTGGTTATATTGTCGATCCAGATTCTGTGCAAGACTTAACAGCCCGTCTTGTCGCCCTGGCGACCAATCCGGAGCTACGCACTAGTATGGGCGTAGCCGGGTATACCCGGGCGGAGGCGTACCGGCCTGAGCTAGTCGTCGCTGCGACCGAAACTGCCTACGGTCGCGTGCTGGCTGCCTTGTAAGAACCTATCCGTAAATAATGTTGACTTCCAACTTTATCTTTCTAAACGCAATGATCGACACCGCCAGGTGGTTGAGTGCAAGGAAGCGGCGATCAAGCTTTTCGTATCGCACAAGCAATTTGCGGATACGGTTGAACCAACTGTGCGCTACCTCTACAACCCAGTGCCTGGCCTTCTTCTGGGGGTTACGCTTGAGTTCGCTGGCCTCTTGTCCCCGCCCTTTGACATGGGGTATGTGGCCGTGTTCTTCGATGACTTTCAAGGCAGGCGCTCCGGTGTAGCCCGCGTCGGCGCACAGGTGCTTGTGTGTTGATTTCCATCCAAACTTGACCCCGTGGAGGTGCGGCAGAAATCTTGGACTACCTGGAGAGGTAGTTCATGTATTCGTATCAGGATCGTCTGCGAGCTGTGGAGCTTTACATCAAGCTGGGCAAGCGAGTGGGTCTGACCATTCGCCAGCTCGGCTACCCGACGAAGAACGCGCTTAAGCACTGGCATCGGGAGTACGAGCAGCGCCTTGACTTGTTCCTTGATGCGCTTGCGGTCTTTGCGCGTGGCCTGCGGGCTGGCCCGTGCCTCCTCGGGGTCGGCCAGCGACGCCGTCGCGCTGGACAGCCATTTCTCCAACTCGCCGGGGTAGACGCCATGCTCGCGGCACCACCCGCTTTTGTCGGCCTGCGACATGGCCGCCGTGGTGATCACGGCATCCACTCGCGCCGGCGCTGTCCAGGCCCGCCCTCGGGCGGGCCTGGACAGCGCATCTTCTCGCCAGCGCTTGAGAGTGCCAACCTCTATGCCAACTTCCCTTGCAACAACCTCCGCTGCGGCGCCCTCGGGCGGCA
>JANNDB010000491.1:0-11742 GCA_031387285.1 Betaproteobacteria bacterium
CCTGGTCTGGCTGGTGAACTACACCTCGCTCGGGCGTGCGATGCGCGCGACCGCCGAGAACCCGCGGGTGGCCGGACTGATGGGCGTCAAGCCCGATGTGGTGATCTCGGCTACCTTTGTGATCGGCGCGGTGCTGGCGGCGATCGCCGGCATCATGCTGGCGTTGAAGTACGGCACGGTGCAGCACTCCATGGGTTTCCTTCCTGGGCTCAAGGCCTTTACGGCGGCGGTTTTTGGCGGCATCGGCAACCTGGCGGGTGCCGTTGTGGGAGGCGTACTTCTGGGTCTGATCGAGGCCCTTGGCTCCGGTTACATCGGCGTATTGACCGGCGGCCTGCTGGGCAGCCACTACTCCGAGATATTTGCCTTTATCGTCCTGATCATCATCCTGACATTGCGGCCATCGGGATTGCTGGGTGAACGTGTTGCCGATCGCGCCTGAGGAGCACTGAAGTGAAAAACAATAGACTTCTCGCATACGGCGCAATCGCCGTTGCACTCATCCTTTTTCCGCTTGGCCTGCAGGTTTTCGGCAATGCCTGGGTGCGCATAGCGGATACGGCGCTTCTGTATGTGCTGCTGGCGATCGGCCTCAACATCGTGGTCGGATACGCTGGGCTGCTGGATCTGGGATATGTCGCGTTCTTCGCGGTGGGCGCTTACATGTATGCGCTGATGGCCTCACCGCACCTGAGCCAGACCTTTCCCTGGATAGCCGCGATGTTTCCCAATGGCGTTCATACGCCTATCTGGGCGGTGATTCCGATAGCGGCGGGAGTCGCGGCCTTTTTCGGGATGTTATTGGGCGCTCCCACGCTCAAGTTGCGTGGGGATTACCTGGCCATCGTGACGCTGGGTTTTGGCGAAATCATCCGGGTGTTTCTGAACAACCTGGATCACCCGGTGAACATCACCAATGGTCCGAAGGGGTTGGCCGGCATCGACGCCTTCAGCATATTCGGGGTGTCGCTGGGCAAGCCGCTGGCAATTGGCGACTACACCATGAGCCCTGTGCTCATGTACTACTACCTGTTCCTTGTTCTCGTGCTGTTCAGCATCGTGATCAGCCATCGCCTGGCCGATTCGCGTGTGGGGCGCGCATGGATGGCGATTCGCGAAGATGAAATCGCAGCCAAGGCGATGGGCATCAACACGCGCAACCTGAAGCTGCTGGCTTTTGGCATGGGGGCCTCCTTCGGCGGTGTCAGCGGCGCGTTGTTTGCGTCGTTCCAGGGCTTTGTGTCGCCCGAGTCGTTCACCCTGATGGAGTCGGTGATGATCGTGGCCATGGTGGTGCTGGGCGGGCTGGGGCACCTGCCTGGCGTGGTGCTTGGCGCGCTGTTGCTGGCCGCCTTGCCCGAGGTACTGCGGTACGTGGCCAGCCCGTTGCAGCATCTCACCGGGGGGCGGCTGGATGCCTCCATCCTGCGCCAGTTGCTGATTGCGCTGGCCATGATCGTGGTCATGCTGTTGCGCCCGCGCGGGCTGTGGCCGACGCCCGAACACGGCAAGTCCCTGCAGACCAACGCATAAGGAGAACGCAATGGCAGACACCATACTCAAGGTTGCGGGCATCTCCAAACGCTTTGGCGGCCTGCAGGCGCTCAGTGATGTCGGCATCACCATCGAGCGCGGCCAGGTTTACGGCCTGATTGGGCCTAACGGCGCCGGCAAGACAACGTTTTTCAACGTCATCACCGGCTTGTACACACCCGACAGCGGCAGTTTCGAGCTTGCGGGCAAGGCCTATAGACCCACCGCGGTGCACGAGGTGGCGAAGGCCGGCATCGCCCGCACCTTCCAGAACATCCGGCTTTTTGCCGAGATGACGGCACTGGAAAACGTGATGGTGGGGCGCCATATCCGCACCGGGTCAGGCCTGCTGGGGGCGGTGTTTCGCACCTCCAGTTTCCGTAGCGAGGAAGCGGCGATCGCCAAACGCTCGCAGGAGTTGCTCGATTATGTGGGCATCGGAAAATTCGCCGATTACAAGGCCCGCACCCTGAGTTATGGCGACCAGCGCCGCCTGGAGATTGCCCGCGCGCTGGCGACCGATCCCCAGCTGATCGCGCTCGATGAACCAGCAGCGGGCATGAACGCTACCGAGAAGATCCAGCTGCGCGCGCTGATTGACCAGATCCGCAAGGACCAGCGCACCATCCTGCTGATCGAGCACGACGTGAAGCTTGTGATGGGCCTGTGCGACCGGGTCACCGTGCTCGACTATGGCAAGCAGATCGCCGAGGGCGTGCCCTCCGACGTGCAGAAGAATGAAAAAGTGATCGAGGCCTATCTGGGCACGGGAGGACACTGATATGGCAGCCACATTGCTCAAGGTGAGTGGACTGAAGGTGGCCTATGGCGGCATCCAGGCCGTCAAGGGTGTTGATTTCGAAGTTCGCGAGGGCGAGTTGGTCACCTTGATCGGCTCCAACGGCGCCGGCAAGACCACCACCATGAAGGCCATCACCGGCACCCTGCCGCTGAACGCCGGTGATATCGAATACATGGGCAAGAGCATCAAGGGTCAGGGTCCCTGGGATCTGGTCAAGCAGGGCCTTGCCATGGTGCCCGAAGGGCGCGGCGTGTTCGCCCGCATGACCATCACCGAGAACCTGCAGATGGGTGCCTACGTGCGCCGCGACACCGCCGGGATCGCCGCGGATACGGAAAAGGTGTTCACGATCTTCCCCCGTCTGCGCGAGCGCAAGGACCAACTTGCCGGCACCATGTCGGGCGGCGAGCAGCAGATGCTGGCGATGGGACGGGCGCTGATGAGTCGTCCCAAGGTGCTGCTGCTCGACGAGCCCTCCATGGGCTTGTCGCCCATCATGGTCGACAAGATTTTCGAAGTGGTGCGCGATGTGTACGCGCAGGGCGTCACCATTCTGCTGGTCGAGCAAAACGCCAGCCGTGCGCTGGGCGTGGCAAATCGGGCCTACGTGATGGAATCCGGCCTGATCACCATGAACGGGGACGCCAGGGAAATGCTGAAGGACCCGAAAGTCCGGGCGGCCTACCTCGGCGAATAAGCGCCGATTCGGCCGGGCCGGTGCGCATCGATCAGGTGGCCGGCAATTGACAGCCCGATGGGGGGCACCATCGGGAACGGGTCATCCGGACCGAACCAGCCGGCTTCCTCGATTTCAGTCTCGTCCACAACAATCTCGCCGCTGACATATTCGGCAGTGAAGGCGACCATCAATGAATGCGGAAACGGCCAGGGCTGGCTCCCGAAGTAGCGCAGCTGGTCCACTTTCAGTCCCACCTCCTCCATCACTTCACGGTGGATGGCGTCCTCGATGGATTCCCCCGCCTCCAGAAAACCGGCCAGCGCGGTGAAGAACCGCGTTGGCGAGTTGCTGTGGCGCGCCAGCAGCAGTGAGGGCCCCTTGCGCACCAGCACCATCATTGCGGGCGAGATGCGCGGGTAGGCCGCGTGTCCACAAGCCGGGCAACGCAGGCAGCGTTCGCCCGCAACGTGCACCGTAGCCGTGGCACAGGCGCCGCAGAATCGGTGCGTGCGGGCCCAGTCGGCTATCTGGAAGGCGCGTCCGGCGACAGCCAGAAGCTTCTCGTCCACGCTGCCGAAAAGGGAGCGCAGTCGGCGGAACGTGAAGCCCTGCGGAGCGCCATCCTGGCTTGCCAGCCAGGATGTCTGGCAATACTGGCCATCCAGAAGGCCGACCGGAAGAAGGCTGCCCGGGTCAAGGGCCAAGGCCGCGAGCTGGTCAGCGCCCGGCAAGGACAAGTCCTCCTCGGCCACCAGCAATGCGTCGCCGCAGAAGACAAGGTTGTGTGGATCGGGATGCGACTGGGCGACCAGCAGGGAGGTGAAATTGGTGGGTGTGCGCAGCATGAACAAATCCTCTGCGCCCATCATCGCACCAATTCGCCGCCGTTCAGTATGCCGGGGCGGCAGCCCGCAGCGGTGGCGGGCCGCCCTGTACTGTCGGGTCAGGCCGCCTTGCGGGCACGGGCCTTCTTGAACGGCGTCACGCGCTTGACCGCTGCAACCTTCACCGTTGCAGCCTTGCCGGCGATGCGGTTGACCAACTGGCCCGACTGAACTTCGATCTTGCTGGCGATTTTCTGAATGGCACCAACGGCGGGGACCGCTGCCGTTGCAACCGAACGCAACGTGGTGATGCCGGTCTTGTCTTCGAAGCGGCTGGCGTTCGCCGAGGCCTGCTGCACACCCTTGGCTGCCAGTTCAACGGCCTTGTTGATCAGGGCGTCGGCGCCACCGGTTGTCAGGTTGATGCCGCGGGTGTAATAACCGCTGAGCTTCTTCTGCGCAGACAGCGCGTTGCCGCGGACTTCCGGCTTGAGGCGGCTCGCGGTCTTCTCGAGCGCCTGTTCCCAGCGCTGATCCATCAGGCCGATCATTCGCTCGCCGCCTGCGCGGTAGGCGCTGACGACATTGCGGGCGGTATTGCCGTAAGACTCGATGAGTTCGGTGGTGGTGGTGGCGAGGTTTTTCGTGGACATGGTGGTTCCCGGTAAGGTGAAAGGATTGGAATTTCGCCCTGACCGGCACGCCTTGGCACCGTCAGCGACTGTTGGCGATTGTCCTCATCGCCCATAGTGAACGCACCCTAAATCAGGTCACTTTCCTAGGCCCGCCAGTCTAGGCCGGCCCGATGGTGCGTCAGACCATCGCAGTCTCGCCCATCAATACATCAACACCCGCGGAAGCAAAATTGGCAAGGTCCGCCGCAGTCGCCTGGCCTTGCGCAGAGGCCATCGCAGCGCCGATGGCGGCCATCGAGTCAAATGCCAGCGTTGCCACCAGGTACACGGCATGCTTGCCCCCCATGCCCATCACGTCACCCTTGGTTACCTCGTAGCTGCGCAGCCCGGGAATGGTCTTGGCCAGCGGCACATGCTTGTTGAAGTAGTAGGCATCGAATGCGGCGGGGTCCGTCGGTTGTTGGTAGATTGCGTACAGCTTGGCCATGGTCGTCTCCTGATCGTGAGTCGATTCGCACCGCGCGAACCGGTGCTCATACTATAGAAGCGAAGCGCGGGCTGCGCTATTTCGACCAACTGTCCTTCAGCCCGACCGCCAGGTTGAATACCGGCTTGGCAGCGGTGTGGTCTACCCGATCCGCGACAAAATATCCATGGCGCTCAAACTGGAAGCGTTCGTCGGGCTGAGCTTTGGCCAGGGACGGCTCAAGCACGGCACGTACGACCTTCAGGCTGTGCGGATTGAGGCTGGCCAGAAAATCGCGACCCCCCGCATCGGGCTGCGGCTCGGTGAACAGACGGTCGTACAGCCGCACTTCAGCGTCGATCCCGTCGGCCACCGCCACCCAGGTGATGACGCCCTTGACCTTGACCGCGTCCGATCCCGGCGTTCCGCTCTTGGTATCGGGCAACAGCATCGCCTGGACTTCGGACAGAGTGCCGTCTGGCGCCCGTGTGCAGCCTGTGCACTCGATCACATGGCCGTATTTGAGGCGCACGCGGTTGCCGGGGAAGAGCCGGAAAAAGCCCTTGGGCGCAACGTCTTCGTAATCGCTGCGTTCGATCCAGATTTCACTGCCGATCGAGAAGTTGCGCCGTCCCATTTCGGGCTGGTGGGGATGGACTGGCGCACTGCAGGCATCGAGCCCGGCCGGATTCAAAGTGCCGGTCGCACCCATGACGGCTTCCCAGTTGGTGATGCGCAGCGTGACCGGGTCGAGGACCGCCATCGCACGCGGCGCGCTCACATCGAGCGTTTCGCGCAAACATGCCTCCAGGGTGGCGTACTCGGTCCAGCCACCTGCTTTGCTCGTTCCGGTGCGTTCCGCCAGCAGGCGCAAACTCTCGGGCGTGTAGCCGCGACGGCGCAGACCCACGAGTGTGGGCATGCGCGGATCATCCCAGCCACTGACCTTGTGGTCATACACCAGCGCGGCCAGTTTGCGTTTGCTGGTGATCACGTAGGTCAGGTTGAGCCTGGCAAACTCGTATTGGCGCGGCGGCGGTGGGGCCAGCAGGCCGCCTTCGCACAGGCGTTCCAGCAGCCAGTCGTACCAGGGCCGCTGGTCTTCGAATTCCAGCGTGCAGATGCTGTGCGTGATCTGCTCCAGCGCGTCCTCGATCGGATGGGCATAGGCGTACATCGGATAAATGCACCACTTGTCGCCCGTGTTGTGGTGTTCTGCGCGCCGGATACGGTATATCGTCGGGTCGCGCATGTTGATGTTGGGGCTGGCCATATCGACCTTGGCGCGCAGCACCATCGATCCATCAAGATGCCTGGCGTCACGCATTTCGCGAAAACGGGCAAGGTTTTCCTCTGGCGAGCGGTCGCGAAAGCGGCTGTTCACGCCGGGTTTGCCGAAGTCGCCCCGGTTCGCGCGCATTTCCTCCGCGCTCTGTTCGTCCAAGTAGGCGTGGCCGGTCTCGATCAGGTATTCGGCGGCCCGGTACATGAACCCGAAGTAGTCGCTGGCGTGGTACAGATGGCTGTTGCCATGGGCAACCCAGTCAAAACCAAGCCAGTGCACCATGTCCACAATGGCGTCTACAAACTCCTGGTCTTCCTTTTCAGGATTGGTGTCGTCAAAGCGCAGATGGCAGACGCCGCCGTATTCCTTTGCGAGGCCGAAATTGACGCAGATGCTCTTGGCGTGTCCGATGTGCAGATAGCCGTTGGGCTCCGGGGGAAAGCGGGTGCGGATACGCGCCGGGTCCTGGATGCCGGCCGCGTGGTGCGCCCCGTCGCCCGGGCTGCCACACCATTGGCGCCCTGCGTTGGTGCCGTTCGCCAGAACCGCCTCGATGATCTGGAGCAGGAAATTGCTTGTCTTCGCGCTATCTGATGTGGCGGCGGAGGGTGACACTGGGGGCTTGCTCATGCCCTGATTTTAGGCTGCGACCCCATGCACGGCTGCCCTGCGCAGGCCGCACCGGCGCACTGTCACTGACCAAAGCGCCTGCCGTCCTCCAGGTACGCCAATTCCTGTGGCGTGGACTCGCGTCCCAGTACGCCGTTGCGGTGCGGGAATCGACCAAACCGGACGATGACGGCATGGTGTTCCCGAGCCGCTTCAAGATGGCCCCGTACTGCCTCTTGATGTTCCGTTGGTGCTCCGGCATGGAGTGCTGCAAAAAACGCGATGGATTGCTCCTGCACGACCAGGGACTCGCTATGCATCATCGGCATGGCCAGAAATACCCTGCCAGCCAGTGGAAGCGGCTGCTCCCCGCCCCGGGCAATGCTTTCTCGGGCCAGGGCGCAGGCGCGGTCGTCGCCGCTGAAGGCGGCCGCCTGGCCACGGAACACGTTGCGTGTGAACTGGTCCAGCAGCAGTATCAGGGCCAGCCGGTCAAACGGCTCTCCTTCCCAGTGCGCCAGACCGCCTTGCACGGCTTCACGTACCAGGCCACCAAAGGCCTGGTCGATCTGCCGGTCCAGTGCGGCGCCTCCTCCAAACCACAAGTCGCCGCGACTGTGGCTGGGCCAGCCCAGACTGAGAGCATCTCCGAACCAGAATTCGAGGACCCCCTGCGCCGCGGGAAAGCTGGCTGCAACCACCGCCGCTTGTGTCAAGGCCGGCAGATGTTGAAATTGAAGGCCCGATTCGACAGTGCCGGATCGCGGTCCAGCAAGATGGGTGTGCTGGCCAGCCGCACGGGAACGAGCGACTGGCCGGCAAAAGCGGACTCACCGGCATCCAGCGAAATCACCTGCCCGGACTGGCCCATCACCACCTTGCCTTCGCGCACCATCAGGTAGACACCACTGGTATCCGGTGCCACGGTAGCGCCCCCAAACAGCTGTTCAATATTCACGTCGACGGATTCCGGGGCCGGCGTCGCCAGTCCGTTGAAGAACGCCGGAGTCGTCGCCAATGGGCGTGCCGGGCCCTGGCCGGGCACCACGCCGCTTTGTCCGGCGGGGACCGAGAGTTCCTTCCCGTCAGCCGCTGTCAGGGTGATTTCGCCGGTTCGGGTGCTGGCATACAGCGCCTCGTTGCACTCGATGTCGGTCACGTCAGCGGCTTGCGGGTCGTCGCCGGCGCCGGCCTTGCCGCAGCTCAGGTCAAATACCGTCCCGCGGATGCCTATGGTTGCGGTATTGGTCTGGAACTTGACCATGCGCGGCGCCGATTTGCCGATCAACCCGGTGGCAACCCGCAGGCCACCGCTGAGCAACTGGAACAACAGCAGTTTCACCACGCCCTCCTGCAGATCCTGCTCCGGCACCTCGATCTTGACCGAGCCGAAACCCGCCTTCAGATAGGCTTTTTCCAGTGCTTCAAGTGCCAGCTGTATGGTTTCGAAGCTGGATTTGGCGCCCGTGAAAGGCATTACGGCAAGGCTCACCGATGCCTGCGGCAACAGGCTGTTGCCCTCGATCTGGTAGCCGCGGATGGCAAACGTAGGCGGGCTCTGGGCGTGCGTGCCCAGGCTGGCCAGCAATAGCATGCAGGCCAACAGCGCTTTGAGAATGTATTGTTGGGACAAAGCAGCACCGCCCTGATTGGTCTTTTTGATTCTAGGCGCAGGCCCTTTGGGCCGGGCCGGGAATAACCCGCAGGCCGGGCGGCCTCCTACATGGCGCGGAACTGGTGTGCGTACAGGCGGCTGACGGCCAGGCGCTCCTTGCGTCCACGCAGTTGCAGCCACAACTTGCCGTTATCGTCCCGCGTGACCTGTTGCACGGCCGCAGCGCGCACCACCGTCCCGCGGTGCACCTGCCAGAACGCGGCGGGGTCGAGCTGGGGCAGCAACTCGCGCAAGGGGGTGCGGATAAGGTACTCATGGGTACCCGAGAGGACCCGCACGTATTTGTCGGCCGCCTCAAAGTACAGCACCTCATCCACCGGCACCATATGGATGGCGGTGCCCACGCTCACCTGCAGCACCGTGAGCTGTGGGCCTGGCGGTTGGGCCGGTGCAGCGAGCAGCGCGCGCAGTTGCGCCAGAGTTTGATCCAGCTGGCCGTTCGCACTGGCGCGCAGGCCGGACGCGCCGTTTGCCGCTCCGCCACGTTGCGTCAGCAGACGCTGCAATTTCTCCACCGTACGGGCCAGCCGATCGGCCTGCAGCGGTTTGAGCAGGTAATCCACGGCCTGGGCTTCAAAGGCCTGCACCGCGTACTGGTCGTAGGCGGTGATAACTACCAGCACCGGGAACGGCTTTGACCCGGGCGTTGCATCTTCCCATTGGTCCGCCAGCTCGGCCGCGGCCTCCAGGCCGCTCTGTCCGGGCATGCGAATGTCAAAGAACAACACGTCCGGACGATGCTGCAAGGCCAGGCGCACAGCCGAGAGGCCATCAGTGGCCGTCGCCGCGATGTGCAGTTCAGGCCATATTCGGTGCAGTTCGGCCGCGAGCGCAGCAGCCAGCAAGGGTTCGTCTTCGGCGATCAGCGCGCTGGCGGTTGCGACGGTGTCCATGGCGCTCTCAGGGCCGTATCGGCAGCAGCAGGCGCAACGTGGTGCCGCAAGGCTCGCCCGGCAACAGCTCGAAGCCGGCGCGGCCATAGTAGGCAGCGCTCAGACGCTCGCGCACCTGGTGCAGGCCGAACCCGTCGCGCGGACTGTTGCCAGGCGCCATGCCGACCCCGGTATCTGCCACTTCCAGCAGCAGACCGGCCTCGGTGCGCGTGGCACGTACCACGATGCGACCGCCCTCGACCTTTGGTTCGAGGCCGTGTTTGATGGCGTTTTCAACGATGGGCTGCAGCAGCAGCGTGGGCACCATGGCGCTGGCAAGCGAGGGCGGCAGGTCGAGGGTATAGGCCAGCCGGGCGCCCATGCGCACTGCCATCAATTCGAGGTAGTCACGCAGGCGCTCAAATTCGGCGTCCAGCCGGTGCGTGCTGGCGCGCGAGGCGCTCAAGGTGGCGCGCAGGTAGGCAATCAGGTGGTCCAGCATGGTCCGCGCGCGCGCCGGGTCCGTCGCCACCAGGACGCGCAGATTGGCCAGTGTGTTGAACAGCATGTGCGGCTCCAGCTGGGTTTGCAGTAGTTTGAGTGTGGCCTCGGACGCGTGGCTGCGCGCTTCGGACATCTTGCCTTCCAGGTAGGCGTTCTTGGAGCGCGTATAGAAATAGTAGGTGCCTGCTATGCCCGCCAGGACGGAAACTAGCAGGGAAGCAGGCAGGTTGGCGCGGTTGCCGCGATCGTAGGTGGACCATCCGAACCACGCGTCCGCCGCGAACGTGCCCAACACGAAACCGCCGATGATGCCCAGGGTCGGCAAAGCCAGACCCGCCATGCCCTGAGGCCACCCGGTTTGCGCCGACGACGGGAAGAGATGGCGGCCGAAATCGATCAAGGCCCAGGTGGCGCCACCGATGGAACAGGCATACACCAACGGCAATGCATAGGGGCGCTCCGGCTGAAACGCATACTGGATTGCCGAGACGGTCAGGCAAAACGCCATCGTCTGCAAAAAATAGCGCAGCTTGTTCAGCCAGTCGATCGGCATGGGGGTGGCCGCAGGGGGACGGGCTCAGCGCCCGCGCTGCTGGTTCTGCAGCCGCTCGCGTTCCTTTTGCACAAGGCGCTCGCGCAGGCTGCTGCCCGAACCCAGCACGAAGACGGCGATTGCGTGCAGCGCCAGTCCGAGCCCCCAGCCGAGCGCCGGGTAAATCGTCCATGGGCGCTGGCGCAAGCCATACATGGATGCCAGGACCATGGCGGTGTTCACGATGAGGTAGACGCCAGCGTGGGTGTACCAACCCAGCTTGGCCCCGGCACGCTTGCGGGCGACGCGTTCAAGTTCTTCCGTGCTCATTGGTGTCGCCATGGTGGTGAATTTTAGGGCAGCTCAACAAGGCGATCATCGGCTGCGGCAACCAGGCTGTGCAAGGCCAGCGCACTCCAGACTGCGGTATTGGGAACCAGGCTGTACATGATGGTGCTGCGTATTACCAGGGGTCACGCTGGGTCTGCAGACGCACGCGCTCGCGCTGCAGCAAATGCTGGTAAAGGCTTGCGCCCGGCATGGCCATCAGCACGATGGCGGCATGGATCGCCAATCCCAATCCCCAGCCCAGGGTCGGAAAAATGGCCCAGTGGCGACCGGTTGCCAGGGCGATCCCCCAGAGCACCAGGTTGACCAGCAGGTAGACGGCAGCGTGCACCAGCAGCCCCATGTGTGCACCGGCGCGTTTGTGCGCGAGGCGGTCGATTTCGGCGGCGGAAAGTGTTTCGTGGTTCATCGTCGTTCTCCAGGAGATACCTGCGGTTCAACCCCAGGCCATCCCGGAGGCGGGAGGGCCGGGCGCAGCGGGTTCGCGCGTCAGCAGGATCATGCGCAGCATGCGGCCGACAAATACGCCACTGAGCGCCCCGCAAATGCTGGCCACGATGGCTGCCACGGCAACGTCCTGCGCCCACGCCGGGTGCATGGCGATGGCGACGGCCACACCATAGCGGGTGCAGAAGATGGCCATCATAAGTAGCAGTGGCTCACAGCTACCGCGCAGATGGAAGCGCTTTTGGGCGCTGTCGTAGCGGATGCCGGCGGGCGCGTCAGCCGACGCAAACCAGGTGATGGCGGCCAAAGCGGCGCCGGCCCACAGGATCCAGCTCCACGGTGAGGTGTGAAACGCGGAGTACGTGCCAACCATCGACAGGCCCGTCATGGCCAGAGGCAGCAGCACTACGCGGCGCAGCGTTACGGTGCGCGGGCGCCTTTGCGCCAGACCGAGGCCCACGAGCAGGGTAAGCAGGGCCCAGACCCAGGTCGGGGTGCCGATGAGAATTTGCACAAGCATGGTTGACTCCT
>JANNDB010000516.1:0-4877 GCA_031387285.1 Betaproteobacteria bacterium
GACGGAAAAACCTCGGGCGCCTGGGCGTAGGCCCCAGTCGACGCAAGCAGGGCGAAAGGCAAGAAGATGACGCGGCGTCTGGAAGGGTTCATGGGCGCCATGATAGGCAAGGCGGCGGGTGTTGCCAATGCGATAGCGCCAATCCCCCTGACTGGTTAGCATTGCCGGACAACGGGGGCGATCACCCCCACCACTGCAGGAGCATTCCCCATGGACTTGAGTTACTCTGCCGAAGAGACCGCCTTTCGCGACGAAGTACGCGGCTGGCTGGCGGCCAATCTGCCCGCCGACATTCGCGAGCGCGTCACCAGCTACCGGCACCTGCCGCGCGAGGACATGATCCGCTGGCACAAGATCCTGGCCGCCAAGGGCTGGTCGGTGCCGCACTGGCCCAAGGAATGGGGCGGAACCGCCTGGAACATCACGCAACGCTATATATATGACGAGGAATTCGGCCGCGCGGGCGCGCCCGGCCTGGCGCCCTTTGGCCCGACCATGTGCGCCTCGGTGCTGCTGAAGTTCGGCACCCCGGAGCAGAAGAACCGCTTCCTACCGCGCATCCGCGAAGGTGACGACTTCTGGGTCCAGGGATACTCCGAGCCGGGCTCGGGTTCGGACCTGGCCTCGCTGAAGACGAAAGCCGAGCGCCAGGGCGACCACTACCTGGTCAACGGCCAGAAGATCTGGACCACCCTGGGCCACTACGGCGACTGGATTTTCTGCCTGGTGCGCTCCGACTTCAGCGTCGAGAAGCGCCAGGACGGCATCAGCTTCCTGCTCATGGACATGAAGACGCCGGGCATCACGGTGCGCCCGCTGATCCTGATGGACGGCGGCCACGAGGTCAACGAGATCTTCTTCGAGAACGTGAAGGTTCCGGTCGAGAACCTGGTTTATGAGGAGAACAAGGGCTGGACGGTAGCCAAGTACCTGCTGGGACACGAGCGCATGGGCAACGCCCAGGTCGGCGCATCCAAGCGCGAGGTGACCGCCCTGCGGGCGATGGCCGGCAAGGCCTTGCGCAACGGCCGCCCGCTGATGGAGGACAGCCGGTTTCGCGATCGCCTGTCGCGTGTGGAAATCGAATTGCAGGCGCTGGAGCTCACCGCGATGCGTTTTCTGGACCGCATGCGCAAGACCGGCCAGCCCCCTGGCGCCGACGTGTCCATGCTGAAAATCAAGGGCACCGAGATCCAGCAGTCCATCACCGAGCTGATGATGCAGGTGGCCGGCCCGAGCGCGCAACCCTTCGTCGGGGTAGATGGCGGTGCGGTCGACCCGCACACCTCACGCCTGGCGCCGCGCTATTTCAACTACCGCAAGACCAGCATTTACGCAGGCTCCAACGAAATTCAGCGCAACATCATCGCCAAGATGACGTTGGGCTTGTGAAGAGAACACCATGGACTTTGAATACAACGAAGAGCAGCAACTGCTGGCCGATTCGGTACGCAAGTACCTCGCCAACGCCTACAACTTCGAGGCGCGCAAGAAGACCATCGCGGCCAGTGCCGGATTCAGCACCGAGGCCTGGTCCACGTTTGCCGAGATGGGCCTGACGGCCATCCCCTTTGCCGCCGAAGACGGTGGATTTGGTGGCGGCGCGGTTGATCTGATGGCGGCCATGGAGGCCTTTGGCGACGCGCTGGTCGTCGAGCCGGTACTCGACAACATCGGACTGGCGGGCCGCCTGGTTGCGCGCGCCGGTTCGCCCTCGCAGCGCGCCGCCTTGCTGGCCGGCCTGATCGATGGCAGCCGCAAGCTCGCCTTTGCGAACTACGAGCCTGGCCGCCGCTACGAGCTCGATCCGCAGACCACCACCGCAACACCAGCGGCCGGCGGCTGGAGGCTCGATGGCAGCAAGGTGGTCGTGATCGGCGCGCCGCTGGCCGATACGCTGGTCGTGTCGGCACGCAGCCCCAAGGGAACCAGCCTGTTCGTGGTGGACCGCGCTGCGCCGGGCGTGACGACAAGCGCCTATCGCACGGTGGACGGCCAGCGCGCTGCCGACGTCACCTTCTCGGGCGTGCAGGTGTCTGCAGATGCGCTGCTGGGCAGCGACGGGGGCGCTTTGCCCGCCATCGAGGAAGCGGTCGATTTCGCCACAGCGCTGGCCTGCGCCGATGCGGTGGGCGCGATGAAGTCGGCCAATGACGCGACGCTGGAATACCTCAAGACGCGCAAGCAGTTCGGCATGCCGATCGGGTCGTTCCAGGCGCTGCAGCACCGCATGGTCGACATGTTCATTGCCTGCGAGTTTGCGCGCTCCATGGCCATACTCGCCGCAACGCGGGTCGATGCGGCCGCCAGCGCGACCGGTGACGCTGCGATTGTTGATCGCAAGATCGGTGTGTCGCAGGCCATGGTCCGGGTGGCCGATGCCGCGCGCCTGGTCAGCCAGGAGTCCGTGCAGTTGCACGGCGGCATGGGCATGACGGAAGAGCTGAAGGTCTCACACACCTTCCGCCGCCTCACGGTGCTGGGCCAGCGTTTCGGCGACGCCGATCACCATCTGGCACGGCTGGCTGCGTTGGGCTGAAGCCTGCGCTCAGGCGGCGGCCGCGCGTTCCCGCAGCCGCATCGTCAGCCCCACCGGATTCATCGTGAACGCCATGCGCTCGCGCGCCGGCAGTCCATCGGGCGTATCGACGGAAACGATGTCAAAACTTGCCAGCAGCATGGCCATGGCCATCTTCATCTCCAGCAGGGCCAGGTAGCGCCCCGGGCACATGCGCGGGCCGGAGCCAAAGGGCATGGCGGCGCGTTTGGCCGCCGAGGTGAGTGCCGGCTCCGCTTGCGGCAGCCACCGCTCGGGCTTGAATGCCAGCGGGTCGGCAAAATGCTGCGCGTCCAGGCTGTCGTGGCGCAGCACCCCCCAGACCATGGTGCCCGTGGGGACCGCCACATCGCCGACGACCGAATCGCGCAAGGCGTGCAGCACGATGAACGGCGCCACCGGCTTGAGGCGCATGGTCTCGCTGGCACAGGCGTCCAGAAACACCAGCTGGTCCATCAGCTCGGAGGTGAAGGCCGACGGATCGGGCGCCAGGCTGCGTACTTCCTGTTGCAAGCGCTGCAGCGAGAGCGGATTGCGTTGCAGCAGGTCCAGCATCCAGGCCAGGGTGTTGGCGGTGGTGTCCTCCCCGGCCAGCAGCATGGTCAGCACGTTGCCGACCACCTGCTCGTCACCCAGCCCGCTGCCGGGCTGGTCGGCGGCCAGGATCATCGCCTCCAGCAGGTTGCGCGGCTGTTCGCGCAGGGCAGGGTCGGCACGCAGACGCTCGCGCGCCTGGGCCACAAATTCATGGATGGTGCTGCGTATCACCGCCACGCTGCGATCGAGTGCGTGGTCTACCGGCAGCTTGAAGAAACGCCAGTACGGAATGAATGAAAACGTGCGCCGGAAGATCGACGGCAGCACCTTGTCCAGATGGCGCTGTATCACGTCTTCACCTGATTCCAGGGTATTGATGTCACGCCCAAAGGCCAGGCCGGCTATGGCATCCACCGTGAATCGCATCAAGTCTGCCTGCAGGTTGATAGCCTCGCTGCCGCGCGCCGCCTTCTGCCATCGACCACGCAGGCGCAGCGCCACTTTGACCAGCGACGGGAAGTAGGCCCGCACGTGGCCCGGCGCAAAACTGGCCATGACCATACGCCGTTGCCGTTGCCAATCCTCACCCTCGGCACCAAACACGCCCGAAGGCAGGCCCATTTCGGCACTGGTCCGGCGGCTCAGCGGACTTCGCTCGAAGCCGTCCGGGCGATCGCGCATCACGGCTCCGAGCATCGCGTGGTCGGCGACGACGAGTTGCTGCCTGCGCCCCAACTGGACGCGAAACAACGGGCCATACTGTGCCGCCCAGGCTTCGACGTCCAGATGCACGCGGCTGGGTTTGACCTGGAAGGAGTTGCCGAACAGCGGTATGCCGGGCGGGCCGGGCAGATCCGCGAGCTGGCGCAGGGTTTGCGTGGTCATGGGCTGGATTGTGAATGCTCCACGGCACTGCGGCGCAACGCAGGCGACAGTAAAACAGCCCCGAAAAACCGGTGCAACCCTATACTTTGAGGTTCCCCCGACCCCCTCCACCACCTTTCAGGGCAAACCACCATGGTCCAACACCTCAAGTTCTATATCAACGGCCAATGGGTCGACCCCGTCACCCCCAAAACCCGCCCGGTCATCAATCCGGCAACGGAAAAGCCGCTCTACGACATTTCCATCGGGTCCGCTGCCGACGTCGACAAGGCCGTGGCGGCAGCACGTACCGCCTTCGAGAGCTTCTCGCAGACCACCCGCGAGGAACGCGTGGCGCTGCTCACCCGCATCGTCGAGGTCTACAAGACGCGCGCCAAGGATCTGGGCGCCGCGATCTCCGACGAGATGGGTGCGCCCTTGGCGTTTGCCGAGAAGTTCCAGGTGGGCGCCGGGCTCGGCCATATCCTGTCCACTCTGGAAGTGCTCAAGAACTACGCGTTTGAAGAGCAGGTCGGCTCGGCCACCGTGGTGCGCGAGGCGATCGGGGTGGTGGGCATGATCACGCCGTGGAACTGGCCCATGAACCAGATGACCTGCAAGGTCGCACCGGCACTCGCCGCCGGCTGCACCATGGTGCTCAAGCCATCGGAGTTCACCCCGAGCTCGGCGCTGATCTTTGCCGAAATCCTGCATGAAGCCGGGGTACCCAAGGGGGTGTTCAACCTGGTCAACGGGCTGGGCCCGGACGTGGGCGCGGCCATGAGCGCGCATCCGGGCATCGACATGATCTCCTTCACCGGGTCAACCCGGGCCGGTATCGAATGGCGCAAAGAGCCGCCACCACGGTCAAGCGCGTGAGCCAGGAGCTGGGTGGCAAATCGCCCAACGTCATCCTGGA